>JAHDCK010000382.1 GCA_020629915.1 Saprospiraceae bacterium | reverse complement strand
GTCGTCCCTTCTCCCAGAATACTTTCCACCTCAATAATTCCCTTATTGAGCTTGACCAGTTCCTGCACCAATTGCATTCCAAGCCCGGTTCCTTTTTCGCCCGAAGTTCCCTTTTCGCTTTTTACTTTTTGGGTGGAAAACAATACCTGGACTCGCTCATCCGTCATCCCAACCCCGCTGTCTTTGACAGATATTTTTATGCCTTTTGGATGCTTGTCCGCTTTCATTGTAATCTGGCCACCTGGATTGGTATATTTAATGGCGTTGTCCACCAGATTTCTAAAAACGGTAAAAACCGCATTGCGATCGGCATAGATAAAAAGGTCGGGATCTAAGTTTGCATTAAATTGGAGATCTTTTTCTTGGATCACATTATTAAAAATCGTTTCTACTTCATTGGCCATTTCACTCAGGTTGATTGTATCCGGATTGTAAGGCAAAAAACCCTTTTGCATGAGTGCCCAATTGAGGAGATTATCTGTCAGTTTGTGCAGGGCAAAGGCGTTGCTTTCTATGGAAGGACCGATGACATTTAGCGTTTCGTAATCACCTTTTTTTAATAAATAATTGACCTTTTTTGAAATACCTCTAAAGGCAATGACGGGTTTTCGGAGGTCATGACCGATGATGGCAAAGAGGCGATCTTTAGTGTCATTAGTCATCTGCAATTCTTCATTTTGCTCCTTAAGTTGTTGGGTTTGTTTGGCGACTTCTTTTTCTAATACAATATTTTGCTCTTTAACGAGTCGCTCATTTTCTTTTGTTTGTTTTAATGCTTGGGTTTTATAACTATTTAATTTTAACGCTAAGGCATTAGACATTAAAATGTAAAAAACGGGATTAGCCATAATTACTAAATTCGTTGTCCAAAAATTAGCTTCAATAATCCCGGTAACGGCTAGCATAAGAATGATTGAACTAATACAAATTACCAGATAAGCTATAAAATAAACAAAAGCAGGTTTGTACCCTTTATAGGCAATATAACCTGACAATACTGACAAAAAGATAGTTATTATCCAATTTTGCAAGTGCAAACCAGTATTGGCGAATTGGTTGTAGCCTAATAAAATGGACAGCAAAAATATTACAGCGAGAAATAGATTTAATCGTAGGAATTTAAGACCTAAGGAGGAATATTTTTTTACTTCTAAAAATTTGATGGCGAACATACAACCTACAATTATAGTAAGCGCGAATGGAAACCCAGAACCATAATTAAAAACGGGATTCTCTGGCCAGAAAGTACTAAGCCCAAGCCCTCTGACTCTAAGCATTACATATATGGTGATAAAAATCCAGAAGAGATACCAAAAATAACTTTGATCCCATGTATTTAAATAGATGAAAAGATTGTAAAAAAACAAAGCGCACAAAAGGCCGAGTAGAAGACCGGAAACCAGCATATTAGAATGCACAGATTTTACCAGAGGAGCTACCGATTGAATATTTAACGGAAAATAGAAATCCGAAGAAGATTTCGCTTCTATAATTACCCGTTGTGGTCGAATTCCAAGATCAAAGGTGAAAAAATCAGTATTAAGACTTCTGGTATGGTGTGGTGTAAATGCACCACTTTCTATGGTTGTTTTATTTCCCGATTCATCAAATACATATACGGTTATATAGTGAACCATTGGATTTTCCTGAGTAAGGAAAAGCCTTTCTTCTGTTTGATTTTCTATTTCAAAATCCATCCAAAATTTAGAGCCCGTATGTCCAAAATTGAAAATTGCTCCCTCGAATTTTTTAAAAAATCCCTGATCCATTTCCATGATTTCGGAAAGCTCCTTATCATGGTTTATATCTTCAAAATAGTAGGTCAGGGGAACAGGGTTGACTTTTTCCTTAGGATTGTCATATATAACTTTATCTTGTGCAAATACCGGAAGGGAAATAATAAATACCAAAAACCCCCAAAAGATTTTTGTTAACCAAACCTTTTGGGCGTTTATTCTGTATATAATAATTCTTAGCTTTTCCTTATCCATTGATATTTAAATCAAAATTGTAAGTTAACAAAAAATCACCTGAGAAAAAGTGGGTTTATGGTTTTTGGGAACCACATCAAATTTATTGTCTTTCACGACAGACTTGTCAGTTAAAAAGTTTTAAATGCCTTATGCCGCTTTTGTTTCAGGTAAGATGACCTCAAAAGTCGTCCCCACATTGACTTCGCTTTCTACCCGGATGCTTCCGTGATTGAGTTTGATGAGTTCGTGGACGAGGTGCATCCCAAGACCCGTTCCTTTTTCGCCACCTGTTCCCTTTTCACTTTTTACTTTTTGGAAGCCAAAGAGTTTGTCCACTTTTTCGGGAGGCATCCCCACGCCACTATCCGTCACCGAAATTTTTACACCCTTTGGATGCTTGTCGGCCTTGAGGGAAATCTGCCCGCCTTTGGGCGTATATTTTATGGCATTATCCACCAAATTTCTAAATATAGTAAAAACCGCATTGCGATCCGCATAGACGGAAAGTTCATCCGAAACCCAGGAGTTGAGTTCCAGGTCTTTCTCTTTCACTACGCTGTTAAAAATTTCTTCTACTTCCTCCATCATTTCCAGCAGCTCCACTTCCTTCGGATTATAAGGTAAAAATCCCTTTTGCATCAAAGCCCAGTTCAATAAATTATCGGTGAGTTTGTGCAGGGACATGGCATTTTGTTCGATGGTCGGGCCGATGATGTCCAGCGTTTCGTAGTCGCCTTTTTTTAATAAATAACGCACCTTCTTTGCAATGCCCCGGAAGGCGATTACCGGTTTCCGAATGTCGTGCCCGATAATGGCAAAGAGGCGATCCTTGGTGTCATTCAGAGCTTGGAGTTGATCATTTTTCTCTCTCAGTTGCTGGGTTTGTTTCGCTACTTCTCTTTCCAATACTTCATTTTGCTCCTGCACCAATCGCTCATTTTCACGAGCTTGTTTTATCGCTTCCGCCCGATAATTATTCCACTTGAAGGCAATGGCATTCGACATCAAAACAAGGCGAATAGTAACAGAAATGATACCGGCATAGACCCAAAATAAATTAGCCGCCACGATGCCCATCGTTACTAATAAAGAACAGAAGCTCAATACATTCGTAATAAAATAGGCGATAAAATAAATCAAAGCGGGTCTGTGCCCTTTATAAGCGACTACTCCCGAAATGGCCAGGAGTGCGACGCCCATCCATAGACTTTGATATAATAAAAAATTATTGGCTGGAATAGTAAAGCCCAATAACAACGAGACAATAAAAAAAGATGTATAAATAAAATTGAATTGTAAAAATCGCCAGCCCCAGTAAAAATATTTTTTAGCATCTAAAAATTTTATGGCAAAGACGGTTCCTGTTAAAATAATCAAGGCAAGTGGAAGACCGGGAAGACCATTTAAGGCAGGCGTTTCCGGCCATACCAGGCTGAGACCAATACCCCGTATCCTTAGCATCAGCCATAAATAGCACAACAAGTTGAGCAGATACCAAAAGTAACTTTCATCCCGGATGCTAATGTAGATAAATAAATTATATAAAAATAAAACACCCAGTATTCCAAACAACAAACCATTGATAATGGCTTCAAAGTGTATGGTATTGACTAGAGGTTTTACTGCCTGAATTTGAAGGAACAAATTTATTTGGGAAGAGGAATAAGCTTCCACAATGACTCGCTTGGGTTCAAACCCCAAATCGAAAGAGAAAGATTCTGTTTCGAGACTACGCGTATCGTGCGGCTTAAAAGCTCCGCTTTTGATCGTCTTCATCTCCCCGGACGCACTTGAAATATATACATTTAAATAATCTATAAATGGATTCCGCTCCAGAAGGTAGAGATTGTTTGCGGTTTTATTTTCTATCTTAAAATCAATCCAGATTTTGGATTTGGTCAGGGCGAAATTGAGTTTGTTATTTTTTGGTTTTGTAAAATGACTGGCCTCCATTTCCAGAATTTGCTCAACTGTTTTTTCATGGAGAGAATCTTCATAAATCCTCAGAAACGGAATGGGATTTAATCCTTTTTGGGGATTGTCATATACTAAGGTATCCTGAGCGAATAGAATAGAAGGGAACAAACAAAACAATGCCAACATTCCATAAATAACTTTTATAGAATGTCGACACTGGGGTGAGGTTTTTTTCGGTTTTATAAAAAACCGCTCTTTACTTTTTCTCAAGGGGCATTTACATCATAAGTAATCAAAATCTCAGTTGTAAGTTAACAAAAAACCTTCTTGGCAAAAGCGGATTCCCGGAAACATTTCGATAATTGCCCTGAAAATTGTGCTTTTTCGCTACATATAAAGTGGGCACTTCAGAATTTCTGGCATCTGATATACTAGCGGCTTGAGTATTGTTTAGAAGATTGGTTGCGCCTAATGACAAACTGAGCCACTTCGTAATATTTACATAAGCATTGGCATTCATCACATTCCTCGCCGGATATTTTATCGTATTAAAAGGATCGGCCCA
>JAHDCK010000381.1 GCA_020629915.1 Saprospiraceae bacterium | reverse complement strand
GTAAGGCAAAAAGAGACCTAATATTAAAAAAAGATCAAATTCAAACAGCTTCTAAACAAAAACCAAAGCGGCTTTCGGAATTCCGGAAGCCGTTTTTTTATGCTTCGTCTTCTACCAGATGGTCTTCCAGTCCGGCGTTTAAATCTTCTATCATTTCCCGGCATCTCGCACATCCACCCAAATGCCGTATGGCTCTTTCGTATTCTGACCGCCTCAGAGAAATACCTCCGTTTTGGATGCCCCTGACTTCCGAATCGGTCAGATGTTTTTGCTGCTGGATTATTTTCCGGACAATCGCCAATATTCCAACCAGAGAACCCAAGATGAATAAAAGAAAAATTAAAGTCATATTCTTATTTTATTTCCCCATATCTATAAGGTGTTCTTCCAAACCATCATTCAAATCTGATAACAAATCTTCACACTTTGGACAACGCTCTGCATGCTTGATAGCTCGGCGGTAATAAGACTCTTTCATATCCGAGCCACCATTGCGCACCCGCTCAATTTCATGTTTGGTAATGTGCTTTTGAGGATAAATCCTGTCCCTAATGATTAAAATAGCTGGAAGCCCAAAATAAAGGCCGACAATAAGTAAGAGAAACCAAAATCCGCTACCATCCTCCATTACATTATAAGTTTTTATTTATAAAATTTTCACAAAACTTCTTTATCTCATCCCGAACACTTTCAAACTGTTTCCGAATTTCTGCTGCTGTTCCCACTGCTCCAGCCGGGTCGGGAAAGGCATGATGGATAACCTTTGCTCTTCCCGGAAACACCGGACAATGCTCCTTTGCATTATCACAAACCGTAATCACCCAATCCATTTTTTGATCTTCGTATTCCTGCAGGGTGTTGGAAGTGTGTTGGGAAATATCAAGGCCATCGGCTTTCATGGCAGCTACTGCTCCGGGATTCAGTCCATGCGCTTCGATGCCTGCGCTAAAAACCCAGGCTTTTCCCTCTGCAAAGTGGCGCAGATAACCTTCTGCCATTTGGCTCCGGCAGGAATTGCCTGTACAAAGTACTAAAATTGTTTTCATAGTTAAAATTGTCGTTCAACGTTAAATTTACCAATTCCATCCCAATACTATAAACAGAATCCGTAATTTTACAAAAACATAACGGCACATTGTTTGCTCCTTTATAAAAAAGACTTTTTATGTATAAATACTTTTTAACATTTATTCTAATTATATTTTTACAACAAAATACTCAGGCACAGCTAACGGTAAATATCATAGAAACTTCGCCTATTAGTTGCACGGATTCTACGGATGCGGTATTGACTGTTTTCGCTAATGGCGGCATTGGCCCACTGACTTATGTGTGGAATACCCTGGATATGACTTCCACGATTTCCAATCTTGGGCCGGGTGTTTATAATGTTGCCGTATCGGATTCTCTGGGACAATTTGGCGTGGATACTTTTGAGGTCATTGAACCGCTGCCGCTAAACACGGTTACAGATTCTACCGAACTTTCCAACTGCAATCCCTTTAGCGGAGCCGCTACTACCTCTCCTACAGGTGGGACGGTTCCTTATTTTTACCAGTGGAGCAACAATGGTAACTCCCAAACTATCAATCAACTGGAAGCGGGAACCTATTTTGTAACCATTACGGATGTTCGTGGATGTACCCTTGTGGATGGAACAGATATTCCCCCTAAGGGCGGCCCTCCTGTTTTGTCTGTAGAATATGGTCACGTACAATGTTTTAATAATAATGATGGTTTTATTGACCTCACGGTTACGGGTGGAACCGAACCCTTTACCTTTCAGTGGACGCCGAGTTCGACTCAGGAAGACATTAATGGTTTGGCAGCAGGGCCATATACAGTTTTGGTAACCGATGCTGAAAATTGCCTGGCTTCTACTTCAGTCATTATTGAGCAACCGGCTGAGCTGGAAGTCATTCCTTTTACAACGGCTTCGGAGATTGGCGGGGCGACGGGTTCTGCTACGGTGAATGTCTCTGGTGGTGTTCCGGCTTATACTTTTTTCTGGGACAATGGCGACACGACGCAATCCATCAACAATCTCCCGCCAGGAGATTACAATGTGACGGTAACGGATCAAAACGGCTGTTCTGAAGTGGAAACGGTTGAGGTGGGCGAGTTTGTTTCAACTGAAAATCTTTCCGGATTGACACATTTTAAAATGGGTCCCAACCCGGTAAATAATATTTTAAATGTAGAATTATATTTTACCCAACAAAAAGAATTAAATATTTTAATTATCAATTCATTGGGGCAGGTTTGTCATTTTGAAACAACTCAGGGCAACCAGGTGAATAAATCCCTTTCCCTTGATTTTTTACCTGTCGGATTTTATTATATTAGAATTTCGGATGGAATGGAAGGGATGGTTCGGGCATTTGTGGTTGGGCGGTGATTGTTTGAACTGTGGTTTTCTTGATTTTTACGAATTGGAAATTCGTATAGGTTTTTATGCTATTATATTTTTATCTTGTAAATCGAGATCCAAATAAAAATCCATTAGGTCTTTTTAGACCTAATGGATTTTTATTATAACAATGATGTTTTTATTAATACACAACCAGTTTCTTTACAAGTTCCTTATCATTCCAACCTCCAACTCTTACAAAATAAACACCCGGAGCAAAACCCGAAATATCACACTCAAACTGCCTGGAACCCACTCGTTTTTCATATAATATTTTTCCATTTACATTTAGAATTTGGCAAGTCCCTTTTCCCAGATTTTCATCTAATTTTATCCATACTGCTTCCTTGGCCGGATTAGGAAATAAGTGTATTTGAGAAGATTCTATATTTATGGTTTCTGTGGGTAGAAATTCTTCTATCGTATGAAAGACGGTATTTGTAATCACTGGCTCATTAAAATCAAAATAAATGCCAGCGGTATTTTCAAGTACGGTTCCTAGTGGCAAATCAACGACTTGATCCAGATAGAAAGTAACAAACCCATGCGAGGCTGGTTCGTTGACATTGCTATCCGGCAACATAATATTTTCAAATATAAAATTCAACATTCTATCCTCTCGAATCTCCACCCGGTAGTCGTGGCTATAAGCTCCAAAGCGAAGCGACTCCAAATCCAAATGCTCCGAAATTTGATCTTCTATCCGCACGGTAAAGGCCGTATCTGTCCCCGTATTCTGGAAACGGATTTTGTATTTGATCGTCGTGTTGGCTTCGATGCCGTTGGTCGCTCCTACCCCGGAAGGGTGGGCCGCTTTGTCGTTGGGATCAAAGGAACCTATGTTTTCCTGACATTCAATTGAAATATTATGAGGAAGCAACGTATTGATGCAAACAGTGTCCGGAGTTATCCGGGCCTCAAAGCAATGCTCCTGTCCAAGTTCTGCATCGCAGCTGACCACACCATTGATTACAATGTTTCCAACTTCTCCTACATCTATTGTTCCAATATCAAATATTATTGAATCTCCAATTTGAGTATAAGGATGAGAGGCACCCGCAAAATCATATAAAGAATCTAACAATACGACAATTTTTGAATTGTATGCAGCCTGAGTTCCTTCATTATTATAATTTATATATAAATTTGAATCAAAACAGCGTCTTAAAAAGGGGGTTGAAATATCTACGTTGAGCAAGGCACAATATTGCAAAGGGTAGGCACCGTAGTAGTTAGTATAGACTGAATCCGGATCAATAATAATGGTATCTGAATCTTGACATAACTCCCAAAGTTGATTAGGAGGAGAAATAGACAAGCTTAAGGTATCAGCCTCAAAGGAGTAAATGGGTGTTTGACTTAAAGAAGAATATTTACATATATTAGAATTTATATTAAACTTAAAATTAGGCAAATTCATTTCTTGCTCATATACACAATTACTTCCACTATCTTGATATACTGAAATTTGTGCATTGTTTATTTCCTTTATCCCTTCGCAAAATTGAACCTCATCCAGATAGGCTAGTTCCCCAAAAAATTCAGGGTAAAAATTGACACCACCTAGCTGAACAACACCAGAAACGGGAGATACTCCAAGTGAATACGCAGTTGAAACTAGCTCCCCATTTACATTAAAAATAACCTGATTGTTATCTATATCTATATAAATAATTACACTAATCCAGGTATTTACCATAACATCTAATGACTCAGAAATTGAATTTCCATTAATATCATTTCCTACAAAAAATACTTGATTATCCATAAACTGCATGCTAACTCCGTTTCCTGAATTTGAAAGGTCTTCTGAGTTTATTAGCCACACCTCATAATAATCCATAACAGTTAAATATAAATTAAAACTTAACGTATATTTCCCTGATGTCCGATCTCCTAACAACAAAACCATATCAGTTTCTGGATCAAGTTCTAAAGACTGATCTCCCGAATAAACCTGTGCATTTGATTTTATACCTACTTCCACAGGGGCTCCTGACCAGGTTACCCAATGAGGTAATGTGTCAACAGGTAAAGGTTCATTTAAGGGATAA
>JAHDCK010000380.1 GCA_020629915.1 Saprospiraceae bacterium | reverse complement strand
CCCATATTTTACGGGGGATTTTATGGGGACGAGGCTACGCCCCTTTGGAATTTTTACTACCCTTTTTTGCTACAAATGGGGTCGGTGCGCTGCACCTTTTTTGCTTATGTCAATGACATTGCCCTTTAGGGGTCAGAGGCGAGTTGAGCAAAAAAAGTTCGGCGGTTAACTTCTAAAAACCAATAAGTTTGTTGCACTTTTTAAATTATGCTATTTAATTCAATTCTATATTTAATATTTTTATCTCTGGTACTGATGGTGTACTACGGCATTCCGGCGCGAAGGCGTTGGATGTTGTTGCTTGGAGCCAGTTATTTATTTTATATGAGTTGGCAACCGGAGTACGCTTTGCTGTTGGCTATCTCTACCGGTGTGGATTATTGGGCCGGGTTGAAAATGGCGGAAAAGGAAAATAAAAGCCAGCGAAGGCCCTGGTTACTGTTGAGTTTGTTGGTCAATCTGGGGTTTCTCATTAGTTTTAAATATCTGGATTTTCTGGCAGAGTGCTTTAATTTTATATTTGTAAATATTGGATTTGAAGGTGTGTTTCTATTGCCTGGCTGGGTGCTGCCCATAGGCATTTCTTTTTATACTTTTCAAAGTCTGAGTTATAGCATTGATATTTACCGGGGAGATCGAAAAGCAGAAAAACATATTGGAATATTCGCTTTGTATGTTTCATTTTTCCCCCAACTTATTTCCGGACCGATAGAACGAGCTAGTGCCTTGCTACCTCAATTTTATGAAAAGCACCGTTTTCAATTTGAAAATATCAGCAGGGGAGGGGCTTTAATTTTGTGGGGGCTGTTTCAAAAACTTGCTGTTGCAGATAATTTAAACCTATACGTAACGGAAATATTTAATAATCCCGAAAGTTATTCCGGCGCACCTGTTTTGTTGGGCATTTACTTTTTTGCGATGCAGGTCTATTGTGATTTTGCGGGGTACACGAATATTGCGATAGGCTCGGCGGCGATGTTTGGGATTCGCTTGTCTGAGAATTTCCGGCGGCCTTATCTCGCTACTTCTATCCGGGAATTTTGGAATCGCTGGCACATCACCCTGACCACCTGGATGCGGGATTATCTCTACATCGGCCTTGGGGGAAATCGGAAGGGATTTTGGCGGCAGCAGTTGAATCTTTACCTCGTGTTTTTGGCCGTTGCGATATGGCACGGGACAGATACCAAGCTGGTTTTGTTTGGCACATTGCATTATACTTTTTACCTCGCTCAGGAGCAATGGAGATCACCAGCAAATAAATTTTTATCTTATTTTTCTTTTAAAAATTCGATTTTGTTTCAAAAAATCCTTCCGATATTCATTACCTTTCATTTAGTAGCATTTAGCTGGGTGATTTGGTGGGCAACTGATTTGGAATCGGCGGTGCAGATCGTTTACAGGGCTTTAATATTTGAAAATTATACATGGGAAAATATTAATATTTTGAGTGAAACGGGTGTTTTGTCGCTTTCTTTGATTGGACTTATTATTTTGCAATTAGTATATGTTTTACAAGGATATAATTCGGAAATTTATTTTTTAAACCACCGTAGCAGAAAGGTGAGGTGGATGGTTTTTTACGGGTTAATTTTCGGGATATTATTTTTAAACGCAGAGAGTGGGAGCGAGGCATTTATATATTTTCAGTTTTGATTTAGAATGGAAAAAAGTATTAATAAAATATTAGTTTTTTTACTGCCTTTGCTGATTATTTGGGCAGGTTTTTATTATTATTTTAATTATAATATAAAATATACTGCTTATCCCGTTTATCAATTGGATAAAAATTTTAAAGATGCACCAAAGCATTTTGATTATTTAATCGGTGGTCATTCCCGTCTCAACCGGGCGATTGATGAGCAGCAATTACAAGGAGCACAAAAAGCAACAACTTACGGAGAAAGTTTTATAGAAACTTATTATAAATTAAAATTCATTGTAAATAAAACAGATAAAAATTTCCATACGGTGCTTTTGCCATTTGAACCGGGAACGTTTAAACCCAATGATTTTCGGCGGAGCATTTACTGGGTGGATTATGTGAATTTCTTTGAGGTTGGTTTACAGAAAAGGGAAATGGGGCGCTATATCACTGAGTGGTTAAAAGCAAAATTCCTGCCTTTTTTGCCTTATTACAAAAAGAAATTTAAAGCAGCAATTTCTAATGAAAATGATCATCTTAATATAGATAAAAAACAAGGACGATTTGATTTGCTAGAAAAATCGCAACAACAAAAAATGATCCAGGAGGATATATTTTATCTAAATAAAATTGGAATTGTGGATAAAACAGCAAAATACTACGTGAGGAAAACGGTTGAACTTTTACAACAAAATAATATAAAATTAATTTACATTAAAGCACCGTTAACGGAAGCCTATTCCAAAGCCATGCGAGGCATGGATAAAAGTGCCGCTGTGACACATGCGGAGTTAGAGGATTTTCTAAAGGGGTTTGATAACGTCGGGATTGTAGATTTTGAAAAATTGTTTTGGGATGAGGAGCATTTATTTTCCGATCATCATCATTTGAATTTAGAAGGGCAGAAAGTTTTCACAAAAGAATTGTTGAAAACAATTAAAAAGGAAAAATTTTAATATGCGAAAAGTAATTCGATATTTTTTCTTGTTTTTACTTCCGCTGCTATTCGGGCAAATGATTTACAATTTTAATTTCCCAGAGCCTTTTCCAGCCATTATGATGCCTCGATTTGGCTATCAGCATCCCATTAAAAATACAATTGTTTACAAAGACATGGACCTGGTTTTTATTTCAAATAACGAAAAAAAGTATGAAATAAATCGGCATGAGCTGTTCCATACCATGCACCTCCCACAGCGATTTTTTGCCGTTCAAAAAGTATTCGGATTGGAAACAAATGCCGAAGAAGATCCCGGGTTTATGCAATGGCTCCGCAAAAAAATCCAGCAAATCACAGGGGAAACGGAAGGACAACTCAAGGCCGTTTGGTATGATGTGGAAATGAAAAAAGAAAAAGGCCAGTTAAACAGTGAAAAACAAATTATAGGAATAAAAACAATTCAATTTTGATCAAAAAATGGGACAACTGGATTTTTGATTCCTACAAAATGCCGATTGAGGATTTGGCATTTTGCAGGATTCTTTTTGCCTTGTTTAACCTGGGATTTTTGTTTCACTTCAATTTTACATGGGTAGCGGAATACCCGGATGTATTCTTTTATGACAAGCCCGGCCTGCCTGCTCTTTACGATGGTTTTCCTTCAAAAAATCTTTTGCTATTTTATAATATAAGTTTAATTTTTCTGCATTTTCTTTTGCTCTTCGGGAAATTCACCCGATGGGTTTCCATTGGGATTACCCTTTTTTTAGCCCTTGGATTTTCTGCCGTTTTTTGTTTTGGAAATACCTATCACGTCATTCTCTGGATTCTGTTTCCACTAGTCATGTCCTTTTCCAATTGGGGCGGAGCGATGTCGCTGGACAGCCGGGAGCAGGGAGAAACGCCCGGACAATTTTGGCCGATTACCCTAATGAGTGTGCTGACGGGATTTGCTTTTTTCACTTCCGGACTCTCTAAATTTATGGGTGGCTGGCTCTGGCCCAAAGCGAGTGCTTCCTGGCAGTATTTTCATATTGTCAGAAATAAAATAGGGAGAGATATTTACTTATCCGATTTTGTTTCCACGATTCACCATCCTGTTTTTTGGGAAATACTGGACTGGCTGGTCGTAGGTTTTGAGTTGGGGTTTTTACTGGCGGCTTTATCTGCGAGGTGGTTTCGCTTTTTTATTGTTCTTGCTATTTTATTTCATTTTTCAAATGTGTTATTTTTAAGTATATCTTTTGGGATTCATCTGGCTTTCTTTATCGTTTTTCTTGGTTGGAATTTACCGGAAATCCAAAAAAATGAATATTTAATTTTTATAAAACAGAATATTAAAACCTTCATTGAGGCGCATACTATTTTTTACGTCCTGGGTTGGGCGACGATTTACCTTCTTGCTTTTTTGTATTATGATGATCATAGCCGGGTGGACGGATTGGTTCCGGTGGAGTATCCGGTTTATGGGATTGGCGTTTTTATTTGCTTGTATTATTTTTATTATAAATTAAAAAGTACAACAAACTTATTGAGTTTTAAAAAATAACCGCCGAAAATATTATGATGTTTAAGTTGTCATCTTAGCCTGGTGTTTCTTGTCAGGCGAGACACCTGACAAGGCGTATTCCGCCCCGTCAGGTGTCTCGCCTGACGAAAACTCGAGCGACAATGCCAGACAATAAGCACATTCTTTTCTCGGCGGTTATTTTTTAAGTTCAATTAGTTTGTTGCGCAATGAGGAGTGAAAAACATAGGTTGTTTTTCTAGGTGATATTAAAAACCTAATTGAATTTTATTCTACACTTTTTACAAGCAGGGCGTAATCAACAAACTAAAGTTCGCCGCACATTTATCTATAACAATCCAACATCAAATTTTTATCTAT
>JAHDCK010000379.1 GCA_020629915.1 Saprospiraceae bacterium | reverse complement strand
CATTCTAATAAAAAAAACCGCTCTGATATACAAAGCGGTTTTTCCATATAAAATATTTTTATAAAAAATCTTAAGCAAGTCATCGTGCCCTGAAACTGTCAGGTGAGACACCTGACAGGAAAAGGTTCTTTCGTGTCAGGTGTTCCACCTGACACAAACAACAAGCAGGCTTTATTTATTATCCGGTTTACATTGATACTTGCTTACTCTACTTCTTCAGCAGCTTCCGTTTTTTCTTCCTCGGTTGCTTCCTCTTTCGGCGGATTCAGTTTCGCATTGATTTCTTCAATAATTTTATTGAATTCTTCCAGCGTTACTTCTTTTTCCTGCTTATTGAGATCGGCCTTTACAGATTTATAAACCTTATCCGTCAGGATACCTTCGGCGCGTTGCTCGTAGGCATTTGACCCTTGCTGTTCCAGCAATCGCTGCACCGTTGATTGCACCATATCTTCGGAAACCTGTCCGCCAAAATAGCTGCGCACTTCGTTAGCCAAAGCGTCCAGTACTTCCTGTTCGGTTACCTGGATTTCTTTTTGGTCCGCTATTTTTCCTCGGATTAATTTCCAGCGGAGGTCTTTGGCAAAAACATCATATTCTTTTTCGACCTGCTCGGCGGTGAGTTTTTCATTGACGGCGGTTAGCCATTTTTTAAGGAAGGCATCCGGCAAATCGAGTTCGTTTAGTTCGATGATTCTGTCATAAAAATCCCGAAACATCAATCCATCTGCCTGACTGTCAAAATAAGTAGCAATTTGCCCGGAGATTTTTTCACGCATAGCTGCTTCATCAGCTACTTCCCCATCTTCTCCAAAAGCCAATTTAAAAAACTCTTCATCCAGTTCTGCCGGTACGTGTCTGGTGATTTCATCCACCACACACTCGTAAAATTCGGGCATATCTTCTCCTTCTTCTATTTGAAGAAAATATTTCTTAATATATGCTTCATCTCTATCCACTTCGATGTTGCGGATATTCCAATTGAATTTCTCACCGGATTTCAAGCTTAGCAATTTAGCTTTCAAGTCAGCATTCATTTTATCATCCACGCCTACTGTAAAACTACTTTCTAATCCTTTCTCCTTCACGGCACCATCTTCTGCTTCCAGTTCTCTCACCCATAATTCTACGATGTCATTTTCCAAAACTTCGCCTTCCGGATTGCTTCGTTTCCCGAATTGCTTGCGGAGGCGAGTGACCTCTTCGTCTATTTGCTTGTCTGTGGCTTTGATTTTATAGGCCGTTACCTCTATAGAATTATCCAGCCCTTTTACTTCAAATTCAGGAGCCAGTCCGACTTCAAATTTAAAGGAAAAACTATCATCATTTCCATCCAGATTCATCTCATTTTCCTCGCTGAGGATGGGTTGGCCAAGTGTCTTTTGTCCGTGCTCTTCGAGGTAGGCGCGGAGTTGCCCTTCCATCAGTTTATTGATTTCCTGACCTTTTAATCCTTTGCCATACATCTTGCGGATGAGATTCATCGGAGCTTTGCCCTTGCGAAATCCTTTGAGGTTCGCTTGAGAGCGATACTTCTTCAACTCCTTGTCAATTGCCTGCTGATAATCCGCTTTTTCGATGTCAATGGTAAGGATAGCATTGAGTGCATCTGTATTTTCAATTTTATAAGAGGCCATGATTATGATTTTTTAAACTTGAGTATTATAAAAAAAAAGATGAAACAAGACCGGAGTTTTGTTTCATCATGCTTTTTAGTGCGGGTGGAGGGACTCGAACCCCCACGCCTCGCGGCACTAGATCCTAAGTCTAGCGTGTCTACCAATTTCACCACACCCGCATCTTTCAAAAAGGAACGCAAAGATAATTGTTTTTTATAAAACAGCCAAAATAAATTGGCTCAGGTCAAACGTATTTAAAATCAAAAATGTCATTTGTTAAATCAAAACGCACCTGTACTGACCAAAGAGCGTCAGTAGTGAAGGTTTTGATAAATTGAATTGAATATTTTTTAAATGCATCTGCCCTGAATAAGTTCGTTGTACTTTTCATTTGTCCGGGAAAAAACTTAATTTTATTATTACCCTGCAAAAACGGGTGATATGCAAAAGACTCAAGGAAATACGGCGGAAGAATTAAAAACGATTGAAGCAGCTTACCAAAAGCTCATCGAATCGTGCAAGCATCCCATGTCTGAAGAACAGCGGGAGAGTCTGGATATTGCCTATAAAATGGCCGTGAAAGCACACGAGCCTCAACGACGAAAATCAGGAGAACCCTATATTTTACATCCAATTGCGGTGGCTCAGATTTGTGCAGAGGAAATTGGTCTGGGACCAACTTCCATGATTTGCGCACTTTTGCATGATACCGTGGAAGATACGGACATCAGCCTGGAAGATATTCAGGAAAATTTTGGGAAACGAATCACCATGATTGTGGACGGGCTAACGAAATTTGACAATCTCTTCGATGTCAAAAGTCCGCAAGCTGAAAATTTTAAAAAAATACTCTCCACTCTGGCAGAGGATGTGCGTGTTGTGTTGGTAAAAATGGCCGACCGACTGCACAATATGCGAACGCTGGGAGCAATGCCGCATCACAAGCAGTTAAAAATTGCTTCAGAGACGGGATATATTTATGCTCCACTGGCTCACCGCATGGGATTGTATGCTATAAAAACGGAGTACGAGGATTTGGTAATGAAAATCAAAGACCCGGAGAATTATAAATTCATTGCGCGAAAGCTAAACGAAACTAAACGCTCCCGCAATCGTTTTATAAAATCTTTTATTGATCCTATACAAGAAAGATGCAAGTCAAAAGGAATTGGGTTTGAAAACGCCGGCACTGATTTATGGTCGGCCCAAATCCATTCATTCTATCTGGAATAAAATCAAGAACAAGGAAGTACCCTTTGAAGAAATATATGATTTATTTGCTATTAGAATAATCATTGACGTTCCCAAGGAACGGGAAAAAATGTCCTGCTATCAGATTTATTCTATCCTCACAGATCGCTATCAGCCTATCCCGGAAAGGTTGAAAGATTTTATCACCAACCCGAAAGCGAATGGTTATGAATCCTTGCATACAACCGTCATGGGACCCAAGGGACGATTTGTAGAAATACAAATACGTTCGGAGCGAATGGAGGCTGTAGCTGAGCGGGGACTGGCGGCACACTGGCGTTACAAAGGCGTGTCCGGAACCTCCAAGCGATTTGAAGAATGGCTGGCAAATATCCGAGAGATGCTGGATAATCCCAGTGAGGATGCCGTGGAGTTTATCAATGATTTTAAAACAAATCTTTTCTCGGAAGAAGTTTTTATTTATACGCCAAAAGGTGATATGAAAATTTTACCCAAGGGTGCGACGGCCTTGGATTTTGCTTTTATGATCCATACGGAAGTGGGTTATCACTGCCATTCGGCCAAGGTGAATAACAAACAGGTGCCGCTGGGTTATAAACTGAAAAACGGGGATCAGATTTCTATAAAAACGAGTAAAAACCAAAAGCCCCGGCAGGAATGGCTCAAGATGGCGGTGACGGGAAAGGCGCGCTCCAAGATTCGCTCGGCGATGAAGGAGGAAAAGCGTCAAAAAGGTTTGATTGGAATGGAAACGCTGGAGCGAAAGTTGCGGCATCTCAAGGTAGATTTTGAGGAGAATATGGAAACGCTGGTGCAGCATTTTGGTTTTAAAAACCGACCGGATTTGTATTTTGCGATTGCGCAGGATAAATTTAATCTTACAGCAAGACTCAAGGAGTTTGACATTGTAGGAAATAAATTAATATTAAAAAAACAAGAGGAAACCAAACCTGCTCCGGTGGAAGAAGTTGTGCCTAAAGCCAACAATCGTGTCAAGGGGAAACCTAAGTTGTTTATCAATAGTGAACCGGCAGATAATTTTAAATATCAATTGGCCACTTGCTGCAATCCGGTGCAGGGCGATGATGTTTTTGGATACTTATCTGCAAAAAATATATTAAAAATTCATCGCACGACTTGCTTAAATGCCAATCACATGATGGCTAATTACGGTTATCGGATTGTTCGGGTGGACTGGGGTGAATCCCAGGATACTTCTTTCGTTGCAGATTTAATTGTCATAGGTGTGGATGGTATTGGTATCCTTCAGCGCATTTCTAATGTGATTACAAATAATCTTAGAATTAATATGCGTTCTATTTCCATGAAGGGGGATCAGGGTTATTTTGAAGGGAAGATAAGTATTGTGGTGAACAATAAGGATCAGCTTCAGTTTACGATTCAAACGTTGAAGAGTGTGGAAGGGGTGACGAATGTTACCCGGTTGGATTAGTATATTTTTTTATAAAAAAGGTTCAAAATGATTTCATTGGGTCGATAATCTTAATGCCTTAGTGCTAAATCTGCTATTTTTGATTGGTTTTTAGAAAATAACCGCCGAACTTTTAATAACAAAAAATAGAGTTGTCATTTCGACGAGCCTGTGATGACCTTGCGTCAGTGAGGAGAAATCTCGTCTAAAAATGAAAATCTGATTCCCAG
>JAHDCK010000378.1 GCA_020629915.1 Saprospiraceae bacterium | reverse complement strand
AAAAATCTGCCTTGGTTATTTTAATATTCGTCTTCGTTAAAGAAAAAGTCATCTTTTCTGGGGTAATCCGGCCAGATGTCATCTATGCCTTCATATTGTTCGCCCTCGTCTTCGAGTAGCTGCAGGTTCTCAATTACTTCCAGCGGCGCACCTGAGCGAATCGCATAATCAATCAACTCGTCGCGAGTTGCTGGCCAGGGTGCATCTTCAAGATGAGAAGCCAATTCTAAAGTCCAATACATAATTTATAAAAATGAGATTAAAAATACAGTTTTAGGGATGATACAAAATAATTTACCATCTCTTTAATTCAAGAACGCAAATTTTAAAAAATAGTTTCATAAAAAACTGGAAAAATGCGTCCATTTTGGCGCAAATCTAACAAACAATTTCCAAGGCGCAAAAATTTTTTTAATCGACTGATAATCAACTACTTACGTCGATAATTACTTTTAGTTGCTCAATTGAAAGAACCGATCACCTGATAAGTTTGATTTTCGTATCCCTCCGGATAAATTCCGGCCTTTGGGCTGTTCGTGGGGCCGGTCGGATCACATATCGTATATTTCCGGCCTTTGTAATGCAAAGGGGGACCGACATTTTCATCCAGTGCCATGCCTATAGTCAGGTGATTGGAGTAGGCGACAATTATCATAGGAAGCCCTAACAATTCCTTTGCCAAATTGTAAAATAAAGCCGAGCGATCTTCACAATCCGAATATTTGTAATGCAAAACCTCTTCGGCGATCATGGGTTTGTTTTTGCCATGTGCGGCATTGTCTTCTTTATAACTAAAGGCTGAGCGGGTAAAGGTCAGGATCATTTCCAGTGTTTGGAGTTCCGTTTTATCTCTTGTTATTCGTTTAAAATTCTTTACCAGCGACTTCGAAGCGACATCAGATAAAGGAACTTCCAGGTAATATTTTTCTGAAAAGGTTGGATATTTTCTCATCAATCGCACCAGAGCAGCATCGTAATCTACCGGAATTTTATATACATTTCCATCATATTTAAATGAAATAACCTGCTCCCGCAAATCCGTTTCAAACTTGGGTAATTCCTTCAGGTGAAAGGAAAAACTCCGGCCACCTTTGACCGGCAATTTATCTACGACGTAAAAAACGCCATCTATATTGTGCCGGGGAAAATCAAAATAAGTTAAATTGACAAATTGCTTGCCTTCCATTTCAATGAGTGGAGCTTCAAAAATTTCCTCGTCCACCGCTACGTACAAAAATATCTGACTATTGCGATAAGTCAGGCGCGTATCAAATCCGGCTTTTGCCATGAAAAACCAGTTCGCCAAGGTTTTAAAATTATCTCCCCGATAGCGATAGATTTTCTTTATAGAACTCCGCATCAATTCGTAAAACAACATATCATTGAGTTGCCATTCCGCCTTTTTGTCGTTTAATTCCTGCAACAGAATTCCGAAATTGCTTTTCTCCATGGTATTGAAAAAATCCATGCAGGTTTTTTCATCTGAATACACGAACATATTAAACAAAATGCTCTGATCGTATTTCAGGCTCACCTCCTTGGAGTAAAAGGAAAATTCAATGGTATGGATATTGGAAGCACCAGCCGGAAGCAACCAGCAAAGGGAAAGGAGTGTGAGAAGGAGTTTTGAGATTTTCTTTTGCATTGGAATGAAATTCCGATTTTCCTCGGATTAAAGTATAAAAATACAAATCCCCCGTATGGAAAACAACCTTTTAGGAAGGATATTCTAAAATTTGGACGAAAGATTAATTTTCTTCATTAACGCAATCCTTCAACCAATTCTTGCTGATTAGTAATCGCATATTTTGAATTTCATCCAAAAGACCCTTTTGCGGAGTAAAACGATTTTTTTCAACTTTCATTAGAATCTTACAAAAATTCATATATGACTTCTTGGTGTTTTCTGCAATTTTTTTATCGCGTTTTAAATATTGACTAAAGGATTTCACCAGAGAAAAAAGCGGTTCTGTCTCTTCCAGATGGAAATAGGTTTTAAGCAACAATACTCTTCCGTTTAAATTAAAATATATATCATTAAATTTCATAAAATTTAAATAGTAAAGTGTTTTATCATAAGCTTTTTGATGAAAATGTAAATCTGCCAGATTAAAATTCAAAACATTCAGCCGAAACCTCGGATGCAGATAAAGTTGATTTTTTTCTATGAAATGCTGCGTCCATTCGTAGCGTTTCAGCCTCAATCCCAGGCTAACGATATTTTTATACGTCCAGGGCGACATAAATCCTTCGTCCATCACAACCTTATATTCTATTCCTTTCAGGTAAATATCCAGTGCTTTTTGAACAAAAGCCTCTTCCCCTCCCCGTATCTGACGGGCGCAATAATTGATCATCAATCGGAAAATTGTCTGTAAATCTTCCTGGGTAAAAACGTCTTTTGCTTCCAGTAATTGGGCAAACAGGGCATCAAAAGACGCAGGTTCCGTTTCCTCTTTCAGCACCTTAAACAAGCCGTAATAAATCCGTAAAAAAGGATGATCCACAAAATCCTCCTGCTCAAAATATTGCTCAAAAACGGATTCAAACCGAAGGTCGTACTGCACATTTAAAATTTTCTGACGATCCAGCATGCCACACCAGTATTGCAGTTTTTTAGCCAGATAAAAATAATCCAGTTCCTCGGAAGCAATTTGGATATGGGCATCGAATTGTCGGACTTTTTTTTGCAGAAAATGACGGTTGGCGAGATCTGCTTGTCGGACTTTTTTTAGGTAAAATTCCGGATCAATTTCCTTGTTGGAGGACCATTTTTCCAACCCATTCATTTCTTTTTTATAATGCTTTTCCAATTGCCGCTTTGAATAAACTGCTGCCAGGCGTAGCTTTATCAGGGATTCGTCCTCCATTAAATCCCGATGCACTAAAAATTGCTCTGCCAACCGGGAAAGGTAATTCATTTCGTACCGCATGGTTTTGTCGTCGTAGGGTTTCCCTGGAAATAATTTTCCAAACAACACTTCTTTCTCTATATCTTTTGCCTCAAATTCAGGGAAATGCCTTCCCAAAATTTCTACAAAGCGCACTAAAATGGTTCTTTTATTAAAAAAAGGAGAACCCGCAAAAGCCTCAAATCCCTTCCATTCTGAAACTGAAAAAGTACTCAACAACTCAATTAACTTGCTTTTTTTCATGTTTAAACTTACTACTTCTACTTTTAAAATCGACAAATTTTAAAAAAAGTATTCTACAAAAAATAAAACTTTTACTATAAAATGTTATAATTCATTTTTTTATAAAACTATTTTAATAAAATAATTATAATCATAATCAAAAAATATCCTGACAAAGTGCCTTATTTGTCTTTGCACAAGCCTTAACCTTCCCTTATTTTTGTACACATGAAAGAACACGATTTCATCAAATGGACGGTTGCCGGTGTCTTTTTCTTTCTTTTTAGTACAGGCAATCTTCAGGCACAGGAAATTCACCCCGGCGATGTCAATAACAACGGCATCGTCAACGGAGTGGACTTATTGTATCTGGGAACCGTTTACGGCTATACAGGCCCGGCCCGTTCGGATGAAGGTACTGATTGGGAGCCATACACCTTTGCCCCTTGGTCAGGTTCTTTCTCTAACGGACTGAACCACGCCTATGGAGATTGCGATGGCGATGGGGTCATAGATGATGAAGATATTATCGAAGGCATATCCGATAATTGGGGACAAGTACACAGCACTTTGCAAGCAGACGGTTTTCAAAATGGCACGGCCGGGAATGATCCTGTTTTAATGCTTCAGCCCAGCCAGACAATTGTTGAGCCGGGTTCTACCATAAATATTGATCTTATTCTTGGCAATGTTGCTCAGCCCATTTCCGATTTTTATGGCATGGCTATTCAATTTAGCTTTGATGCGGAACACCTGGATGAACCCGAAGATATGGCGTTTCAGCTAGCTCCAAATAGTTGGATTGACCCAACTAATGGCGCACTGAGCCGCACACTATCGGTCTTTGACGATCAGGGTAATGGTGAAATTGCCATCGTCCGCATCAATCAGCAAAATACCGGTGGATATGGACCAATTGGAGGATTTTCGATGGTCATTGAAGATGACATTGCTAGTCTTGAGATAGATACCATTCGAATTTCTATTGATAGTATAATATTGACAGGAAATAATTTTGATACTAAGGCCATTACCCCCTCTCAAACGTCAATTATCGTAACCACTGATCCCGCTTTGCTTAGCAGTGTTTCACCAATAGTAAAGCGGGAAAATTTGGCTATTTTCCCTAATCTGGTATCCGACCGGGCAGACGTATTTGCGGATGCTCCCATTGAAAGTCTTTACCTGATAAAACCAAATGGAAAAAAATTAGCGATAAGTCATAGTAAGGGGCAAAATAACAGTGCAAGCATAGACCTGCCGGATAGCCTTCCGGCAGGCTTGTACTTTGTCGTTGCAACCACAAAAGAAAAAACCCTGACGGGAAAATTGATAAAAAATTAGTTTTTGGTTAAAAACTTA
>JAHDCK010000377.1 GCA_020629915.1 Saprospiraceae bacterium | reverse complement strand
TAAATCCCTCCGCACAATCAATGTGCAGAGGGAAGCGATAAAATCCAGGTGGTTATTCTTTCCTTCGTATCAGGCCGATGATTTTATCCTTGGTAAAAAAGTATCGAAGCACACCAAACAGACTGGCGACGAGTGCCGTATCCCACTCTTCCCAGTCGATGTCGGCGATCTGATCCAGCAGCGCATGCTCGATGTCTATCCCGGTAAAATGGAAAACTACCGTCGCCAAAACAACCAGCATCGCCAGCCGAAACTCACGGGAGTTGAAAGCGTACTTTCCATTTCGATTCGGAAAAATATTATTCGTCATTTCTTTATTTGTTTTAAAATATGGTTTTTATAATTATACTACAATTCGTAATTCTCCTTGATCTGTTTTGTAAACTCCATCAATCGGGTAACCGGAATTGACAGCATCGCCAGCACTTTTGAAAGTCGGCAAACCGATAAACAGAACCTCCAGTTTTTGATTACTCGTAGTCGCCTGCTGTATCCGGAGATTGACCTTGTGGCCGTCTTTTACCCGGCTGTATTCATTCACGTCAAAACCGACTCCGATGTTCCCGGCATCATCCGTATTGCCTTCATCGAAGGTCAGCATGCTCACTCCATTTGGCGAAAAATTAAAATTTGACTTATGTTTTAAAGTCGAATTTTCCGCTCTCATATAAGTTCCATCCGCCGAGTGTGTCAGGGAATTGTACGAACCCTCCACCGGTTTTTTCGCCCAGAGATGAGCGAAGGAACCAAAAGTTCCGTTGGTCACTCCGATAAAATTTTCGGTATCTGTATTGGCGTTATCCGCACAGAGGAAAGCCGTTTTTGCACCGCCTGCCCAGTAAGGATTGGTTTCCGTCATTTTAAAATGCACCTCGTTTTTTGCCAAATCCAACTCATGGGCATCCGTCATAATCTGAGTGTCGTGCAACAATCTTCCGCCGAGTTCAAAGTTCAATCCAACTTTCGTCAATCCATTTTGTGCACCTGGAGGAGGCGGATTTATCCCACCGCCCGTAGGCGTAGGAATCCAAGCATAACTTGTTCCATTATATTGTAAAATCACATTTGTTCCGGAGGGAGCCGGGACATTGGCCAGGTCTTCGAGATTGATTTCAGCAGCGATAGCCGCCGCATCCACGTCCAGATCGATCAGGGGTGAATTGTCGGTCACCGTGATTTTTGTGGAAGCGGGATTGATTTTTTTAAACCGCAAAACACTCCCGGCTTTCTGATAAAACACCCCTACCCCGCTGCTCCCGGAGTTGATCGCATCCACAGCACTTAATATATAATGTTGTAAAATGCTTACCGTGAATTTTTGTTCCGTTGGAATATAAGCAGCATTCTGGGTGTACAATTCTTCCGTACCATCCAGCGTCGCTCGCAAAGGAAAATCTATATGTGGCTTTTTCATATTTTAATTAACAATTAAAAATTAATAATGAATAATTTTTTATTGCGTTCTGTTTTCACATTATAAATTATTCATTATTAATTGTTCATTACAAAAGAGTCCAGCATTGGTCGTCGAGGGTTTCCCAGACTTCTCCACTCAGGGTTAGCCAGGGAAAAGGACATCCCAATAGGATTTCTATTATATTTGAAGGATTTATACTTTCTGTTCCCTCACAATTTTTAGCTTTGATTTGAACACCCAGCGTATCGCCATTTTGAGGGTTTTGTCCCAGCGACTGCAAGAAGGTGATTAAATCATTTTCGCCATTCGGCAAATTCAACCCGGCATGAGTGGAACCCGTTCCAATTGCAATTGGGGTAGCCAGCGGTGCGAATGGAATCGTATGTATTAAATTTCCATTGATATAAAAATACCAGGCTGTCTCCCGCAGAGCCGGGTCACAATTTTTATCCAACCACTCCGTACAGCTATCCATCTGCGTCAGCAAATCATTCGCACAAAGCAGTGCATAAGGCGGCCAGTAAGTTCTTCTTCGACAACAAGGCATAAATTATATCTTCAACAATTTTATTTTTTAAATTCCAATATCTGCATACTTTGTAAAAACCCGAGCCGCACATTCCTTGTCGTCTTTCGTCGTGAATTTCACTTCAAACCGGAATGTCCACTGCCCAGCATTGGCCGTCGTAATGGCAATATTCGGCGACGGGATAAAACTCAATCCGCTCGTTGTCACCGTACCTGCAATTTCAATCGGGGCTTGATTTTGTTCCGCTGTTTGTATCCAAACCGTCCCGGATTCGATGGACTGTACCATGCCATTCGGATTAGGAAAAAGTGCATACGATATCATCTGGTTGCCCGGCGCGTTCGTACTCAGGTAACCCATGCTGTGCAAAAAGTCATCCATTGTCACGAGGTAACAATGCGCCACCGTGTACCGATTGCAATTCTTTTTTAATGGAAACATCTTGGAGTTTTATATTTAAATAGTTTCAGTGTTTAGTCGAAATTCAATCCTCAAATCTACCGTTCGCGCCGTCACCCGGTAATTGCCATCGGATTGTACCTGGACAAAAAGCGTTGCTCCGGCAGGAACAAAACTCAGATCAAAGTAAGCCGTTCCTTCCTGGGCAAAATCTTTATTGACCGAAAGTCCGGCAGGATTTTGTATATGAATTTTTACTTCGGGAACGGGAATCAATTGCGTCCCGCCCGGTTGCCGATACACCAATCCAATCTTGCCCGTGCCGCTCGTGTCCGAGAGTTTGGCCCCTGCATTCAGGATGCCCCAGGCTTTCACCTCCTCCGGACTGATATGTGTCATTTTAGAAAAATCAATATGCTTGTTTACATCCGGCATCGCCCGACCGTAGTAGGGATAATTGGTCGTTGCCCCATTTTGGGCAAAAGGCTTCGCTGCAAAATGCAGGTGAATCGCCGATGCTTTTAGCAGAGCTTCCTCCCCTTTCCGGGTAACCGATTCCCGGAAAACACGTATTTTATTTTCTATTCTACGATAAAATTTATTCATACGTTTTTCATAATTATTTATACATCCACCCTTGCAGCAGACCACAAGGTCAACGCACCAAACAGGGCAACGAATAAGGCCAGGCAGAGGTAGGTCGCACTTAGCGGATCGATTTCTACCCGGACGGGAATACCGTCCGTGAGTATCTTTTCTACTGCGCCTTCTATGTCAAACATTCTATTTTAATTAATAATTAAAAATGAACAGTTTACAATGAATAATGAATAATGAAGAATTTTCATATTCTTAACGCTTGTCCATTATTCATTGTTAATTTTTCATTATTCATTACCTATACCGTACTCGCGCCGCCATCCCATTCGAGGTATCAATCGCCGTGTTCTCCTGTACAGGTAAAGACGGATTTTTGATCAATGAAATCTGGGTTTTGCTCATTTGTTTTTCTACAATGCGAAACACAATACCCGTTGTCACCAATACCAAAACCATGATGCCCACGTACTGTAAAATTGTTAAACTTGAAATTTTCATATCTTATTTTTAAATTAAAAACGAACCATTGATAATGAATAATTTTCCTAATCGTCATACTGGTCCATTCTTCATTATTAATTTTTAATTATTCATTTTTTCCAAGAAACTGAACTTTAAAGGATTCTATAATCAATCCCGCTACGATGGTGATGACAAATGTAGCGAGGATGGAAATTGCTAATGTTTGATTATTATTCATATAAAATACCTTGTTTTAACTTTGAACAAATGAAAAATAATCCAATACTACGCCCAGCGTGGAGCCACTCAGTTCATCCCGAAAATCGGCGATCAAATCCCGCTCAAATTTTTCTTCATAGAGATTCAGAATGGCCGCTAGTTGGTCCTGCGTTTTGTCGCCCAGCACCATGAGGATCGTCTCCTCGTCCGTGCCCCACCCAGCCGGATTCCACCAACTCCCGTCCGACGATCCGAACATCGCCTCGTACAATTGCTCCACCGAACGGAGCGGACTCCAGGGTTCGCCGCTGCTGTAAACGGGGATGCCCTGGCCGCCCGTTGGCAAGGAAACCTTACGGGGTTTGTACTTACCTGTAAATTTTTTATATAACCAAGTTATTAATAAAATACTCAGCAGCATGAGCAATCCGATTCCGATGTAGCGGGCTACGGGTTTAGAAATCCCAGTCCCGGCAGTTAAATTTTTTAAGGTTACCAAGGGCATCATTTTTTACCGGGTCGTCATAAATCCGACCGGCGTTTTCACCAGGCGAACCATCTGGGCCATGCGCACAAGTGGTTGTGTGGTGGGCGGAGCGGTCTCCGTCGTAGTCGGTGGACTCGTCGCCGTTCCCGTTGGTGGAGTGGTTTCCAGGCGTTTTTTATTTGAATAATACAAATATAAAAATACACCTGCTCCAATGGCCGCAATCATCAGGATCACCGTCGTGGGTGTTAGCTTACTCATTTTTTATAGAATTTCTAATTATAAAATTTTCATCATTATTTTCACCATTGCAATCAATACAAACAAAGCACCCAACAAGGCCAGCAACAAAATCCAGGGGTTTGGAAGATGCGGTGGATGACCACCACAGCCACAACTTTTCCGCTGAGGATTCGCCGGGG
>JAHDCK010000376.1 GCA_020629915.1 Saprospiraceae bacterium | reverse complement strand
TATTATATAAAATGAACCTAAAACACCAAAGTAAAATCATCTGGACAATTGAAAATTTTCTATCGGAAAAGGAATGTGAGGATTTAATTTTAAACAGTGAACAACGACCTTACGAATCCGCAGGAATGAGCATGGCCATCGGAGAAAAAATGCTCAAGGTGGCCAGGAATAATTATTATCAACCCTATCATTCTGAAAAACTAGCTAGAGAATACTGGCAGCGATTGAAGCCATTTTGTCCTGAAAAAATAGAAGAGAATACAGCAGTTGGATTGTATGAAGCATTTCGTTTTTATAAATATGAATCCAATCAACGTTTTAAAAGACATCTGGATGGGAGAGTACAACGTGGAGAAAATGAAGAAAGTAGAATTACCTTTTTAGTATATTTAAATGATGATTTTGAGGGTGGAGAAACACAGTTTGATGATGTGACTATTCATCCCAAAAAGGGCATGGCCCTGTGTTTTATCCATGAGCAAAAACACGAGGGCCGCCCCGTGCCGGTAGGTACAAAATACGTTTTGCGCTCAGATATAATGTATAAAAAAATTATTGGATGAATTTAATTGTTTTTGATATTGATGATACGCTAACCCATAGTGAAAAAAATCATCTGTCCGCTTTTTTGCAAGCGATGAAAGAGCTAGGCGTGGATCAAATTAATGAGGACTGGCCTTCCTATGATCACATTACAGATAATTATATTTTGAATGTTAATTATCAGAATAATACGGGCAAACCGATTGACGCAAAACTCATTCGCTCTTTTGAAAAACGGATGACTGAGCTGATGCATCCGATGCCCCCTGTTGTAGAAATTCCCGGTGCGGGGGAAGTCCTTCGGATGTTTTCCGAGCATTCCCAATATGCTTTTACCCTTGCGACGGGGTCATTTCATCTGCCGGCTTCCCTTAAATTAAATCAAGCCGGGATTTTCGTTCCCGAAAACTTACTGGTGGGTTCCAATCAAAATTATTCAAGGGAAGGTATCGTAACTGAAGCGATACAAAGAGCAAGGGAACATCATGGCATCGAGGCTTTTGACCAAATCATTTCCGTAGGGGATGGGCTTTGGGATTTGAAAACGGCCCGAAATCTGGATGTGCATTTCATGGGAATCGGGAAGAAATATTTCAGGGAATTTAAATCGGAAAAGGTGCAGTATCACATCATGGATTGGAATGATTTTGACTTGAAGAAAATGGAGGCCTTTTTTGAATTTTAGGACGAACAAAAATAATTCCCTAACTTCCCAAAATGATCACCGAACACTACGATTACAGGGACGGCGGAAAAGTTTTTACAACTGCTATTATTGATATATTAAAAAACAATAAAGTTGTAAATGTATTGGAAGTGGGTTCCGGGAAATATCCTTCGTTGTGGAAATCGTTTGTGGAAGAATATGATTTAACTTATTATGTTCTGGACCCAAGTGCCGAAGAAATAGAAACCCTAAAAGCCCAAAATGATTATATAAAAGATTATTTTGTGCATGATTTAACGAAGCCACTGAATACCACTCTTCAGTTTGATCTAGTGATTTCCAAGTTTGTTTGGGAGCATATCGACGGAATAGATTCCTTTCATAAGAATATAAATAAACTGCTTGCCCAAGGAGGATTTGCCCTGCATTATTTTCCCTGTTTGTCCACCTTGCCTTTTTGGGTCAACGCCGTTTTGCCGGATAGCTGGTCGGAATGGTTTTTAAATGTCATTGCCAAAAGGGAAAAAGATAAACATCCCGTTTTTTATCAAGGGTGTTATGGGCCTACGAAAAATAATATACGTAAAATTAAATCCATTGGATTTGATATTCCCGTTTACCATTGTTTATACGGACATAATTATTATGAGAAAAATTTTAAGCCCTTGCATTATTTGGAGTTATTAAAAATGAAATTATTATTAAAATTTCCGAATAAACGGTTGTGTAGTTATGCGATGGTTGTGCTAAAAAGTAGAGGGGGGTTATTGAGGTTAAATAATTAACAGCTAAGTTTTTTAAGCTAATTTGTATCGCAGACTCATTGAACTTAAATAATTAACCGCTGAAAATAAAATTTTTACAATTAAACAAAAACATATAATACTTTGTCATCTAGAACAAAGTGAGAGATCTCATCTAAACACAAGGAACAGTTCCCTACTCTTTATTTCTGATATTTCCTGAGAATCAGATTTCCACGTTTAGACGAGATTGCTCACTACGCTCGAAATGACAACTCTATTTTTTTGTTTTTCAAAATTTGAATCGCATTAAGGGAAATGCGTTTGACATAAGAAAAAAGGTGCAACGCATCTTAAAAATACTTATATGAATGGCAGTTGCAATAAGGGGATACGTTAAAAAATTCCTAAAGCCTGTTAAGTAAAAGTTAATGTATAAGATTTTATTCTATAACTTCCGGGGTTTGATTACTTTAGTAAAACACCAAATCAAACCATTGTCGTATGAGAATATTTTCTACCTTCCTTTTGTTTTTAATCATAGGATGTATGAGTCCTCAAAAACATCTTGCAAAAAATAATTATGATAAGGCTTTCCAAACTTCACTAAAAAAACTGAAGAAAGGAAAAAACTATACGGACAATCTTTATATACTTCAAATTGCTCTTCGTGAACAAATTGCTCAACAGACAAAAATCATGCAGCCTTTACTGGATTCTAAATTTGTTTACGAAGCCATTTTAGGGATGAAAATGAGCAGGGAGTTACAGCATCAAATTAAAGCGGCTTCAAAATTTACAGGAGATTATTTTATAAAGGATTATAGAAGATTAATTAAAGAAGAAGAGGAGGCCAGAAAATTTTGTGCAGAAAAATGCTTTAATGTCGGTGTTAAAAAACTGGAAGCATCTTTATCAACCGGAATGAAAATTCTGGCGATTAAAGCTATTAATGACTTTGAAAATGCAAGATTTTTTAAATATAAAAATATAGATAAATTGGATTCCTTGATTCATGCCAGCAGGGAAGCAGGAAAAATAATATATAGTGTAGAAGGATATGAATATATTTCTTTCTTTAAAAAGTGGAATAAAAACCCGAATAATCTTGTAAAGATATATAATAAAAATGATATTGATACAGCAACTGTCGATTGTTTTGTATCGATAAAAGAAAACAGATCAGCAATTGTTAATTCTTCTTCCTGTTCCTTTGAGTCCTTTTGCGAAAAAGTACAGGACGGATATGAAACAATAACCGAACAAGTAACTGTAACTAATAGTGATGGCAAAGAGGAGACGGTTGTAATCGAAAAAGAAGTTCCAACTTACAGGGAGGTATTTGGTGATGTCACGATTCAAAAATCGGAGAAAAGGGGAGAAATGTCAGTGCAAATAGAGGTGATTCCCAATTCTCAAAACTGCGTCCTTTCCAGTACAAGTTTCTCTAAAAATTTGGTTTTCACGGCTGAGAACTATGAAATATCAGGAGATATTGATGCTATCCCTAGTCATTATATTTCTGCCACGGAGACCCTGCCGCATGATTTTGTTATCGAAGATGAAATGAGAGAGGCGCTTCACAGACAGGTTTATTGTTATCTAATGAGTGATATGAAAAAGTTTTCTTTGACATCCAGATGGGAAAGAATATTTTCGTATTGATGAGATTCGTGTATTGATGATCTATTAATAAAATTATTGTTAATATTTTAATAATTTTGCTTTTGAATTGGAATATATTTGGTTTATTTTTATTTGTAATTTTCAAGGGTTGTTTCCCTGTTGCTTCCTCAGAAAGTCTTGATCGATTTGAAGTGTGGGAAAATATCCAGGAATCAGCTAGAAATAACGATACCGCCTTCCTGCTTGACATTTCTATGGATACTTTGGATTGTATAGAATGTAATAAGGGAGAGAGTCGAATAGCAAAAGAGGATTTTTATTCCAGAAATAATCTATATTTTTATACCTGCAATACAATGAAAATAATTAGGAGGGTATTAAATATATTTTCTTTAAGTTTAATATGTTTGATAGTAATGTAAAATGTCCTTATCTTTGATAGAGTAAAATTTTTTTAATCATGAAAGTTAAATGTATATTATTTTTATTGATTATTTCTCCTTTGTTTTTACTAGCTCAAAAGGGTTCGATAGACTGGATGGGCGGAATAGGATATTCTAATGCTTTTGCTAATGGGATTACCGCCAACCAAAAAGCCTTTTGGCGTACCGGATTAAATTACAATCATCAACTTAATCATAAAATTTATATACGAACTGGATTAAGAATAGCTCAGTTGAGTTATTTTACAAATAAACTTACAGGTGTCAGGTATGGAAGCGAACATGATGGAAACGGCGGATGGGGAGGCCCTGATCCAACTCTTCCTCATGAGTTTCAATGGTTTTACGATCACTTCTTTTTAGAAATTCCCATTGGTGGGAGAATAGCATTTGGAGAAAAAAAATGGCGGCCTTTTTTTGAGGCAGGTTTTGTTCCATCCCTTTACCTAAAAACAAAACAAAAGACCGTAACTGATTTAGGGACGACGATTATAGATGATAGAATCCAGGGTTATGAATCTTTTCTCATAGGG
>JAHDCK010000015.1 GCA_020629915.1 Saprospiraceae bacterium | reverse complement strand
ACAAATCTATTTTTTTGTTTTTCAAAAGTTCGGCGGTTAATTATTTAAACTCAATTAGTTTGTTGTATGCGTCCTGAAAAAGTCAACATTTTTTTCAAAACATAATTCTCACTTCGCAGGAACAAACTAAAGTTTGTTCTACTAAAAATTAAATGCCAGAAAAAACTGATACCCTAAATTAAAATCTTTATCCGCTCTCTGATTAAAGGTAAATCCTTCTTCAGAATACGACTCCAAACTCACAAGTGACACATCGTAAAAATTATTAGTAACGTCCCTAAGTCCATAATTCACTCTTGCGCCCAGCCTCAGGCTTCCCCCCATACGATAGGACAATCCACCAACTAAACCATAATCCAACGTATGGTAAAAATTACCATCTTTTTCTGTGAATAAAGCATAAGCCCCCTGAGTTTGATTGATAGCATTTTCAATATTTCGCTGGCTTCCCTGATCATTAATGACAACATTAAACAAACTTGTTCCTAAATTCTGACCGGCTTCATCTCGATAGTAACTGTGAGTCTGAGTAACAATCAATTCATCTGGTTCAATCAAATCATCAGAGGTAAAAATGGTTTCCCCTCTTCCCAGAGAACCTACTAAAATTCCCAGGTAACCTCCACCTTCTATCCTCAAACGATTTTTGAGTACATCCGTATAAACAAGCAGTGGAAAATCTACATGAGCATTCACAATATTGATCGACGTACGTCGATCACCTTGCAAAATATAATATTTATCATTTTGTGGATGTAAAATAATTTGATACCCTGGTCCATCAAAACGGTAACGTCCTCCTTTTTGAGAATAAAGCAATTCCAGTTTGACCCCAAAGCTTTCAGAAAGCTTCAACCCAACTAAACCTCCGACATGAAAACCAGTATTATTTCCTGTTGGTTCATAAGAAGTGGTGCCGTCTCCTTCTTTATTTTCATATACAATAGAAGTCACATTCAACCCTGCTTTAAAGCCTCCAAAAATATTTTGTCCAAAAGTAGTCAGGGAAAGAAGCATTAAAATTCCTGTTAATATTTTTTTCATATTCTTAAAAATATATTTTATATAAATTCTTTGTTAAGTAGGTGGACATAAATAAGTTATTTTTTTGGCGGATAGATTTTTAGTTCAGACAAGGCGAAAAACACAGGCGATGCCTAAGAAGCTGTTTGAATTTGATCTTTTTTTAATATTAGGTCTCTTTTTGTCTTACTCTTCGGCTATTTTTTCGTCCATAGCTTTGGCTATGCACTCAAAAATGACCCTCGATTAAAACAAAAATAGCCTATAATATTTTAAAAAACATAAACTCAAACAGCTTCTAAGCATCGGCGAGTATTTTCAACGAAGTATGAACTAAAAAGATGTCGCCATAAAACATTTAGTTAATTGTGTCCACCTACTTATTTAAAATTTGTCTTGCAAAGATAGTCCAACTTTTAAAATACCACAGGCAACCCTTTTAAAATAATTGCCGTATAGAAAAGAGAAAAGAAAAACAATCCGGGTTGTATTTATTTTATTTGAAATTTTATAAAATAAAATAGTAATGAAAAATATAACTTTAATAATATTATTAACTTTTTTTTGGGTCTCATGCAGCAAACCAGAGCCGGAGCCTGTATTAAATACTAATAGTGGTTGTTCCGAAGCCATTATTTTGGATTCTGATTTTTACCAAAATGGCCCGGATGAGGAGGAACTAATTATTCAGGAAGCCAGTATTGAAGGGGACTGTATGAAATTGAAGGCTTCTTATGGCGGAGGTTGTGGAGATGTAGTTTTTAAGCTCGTCACCATTGGTATTCAGCTAAAAATTCCCAACCATCCCGTCAGATTATCCCTGGATGATGATGACAACTGTGAAGCACTAATTTGGAGAGATTTAGAATATGACTTGACGCCCTTACAACCTTTGGGAACCGGACAGGTCACTATTAACTTAGCGGGTTGGCCGGATGTATTGGAATATAATTACTAAGAAAAACAACGATTCCCAAAATGGGATACCGCTTGTCTTACAAATGTTAAAATTTAATAGAGTTTTGACAGAATTTGACAGAATATTGATTAGAACGTCAAAAATTTGTAAGTTGCAGACAGAATCTATCAAAGCGATTTAATAACATTAAGTTAGAAAAAGGACAATCCTTTTCTAAATCCTTCTGAACCTACCTGAATCAAAAAGGCTATTACAAAAGTATTAGGCAAACTATGTCTTTGACATTTTTTGTGGTTTCTCCTTTGAGAGACTCCAACTCATTTGATCATTTTAACCTTGTTTAAAACTTACATTATGCATCCCGAAGTTTTAAACAGAACAAAAAAACAGGAATATGGAAATTATGGCAAAACAGGATCTTGGCCCCGCAACCATTAGAGAATTATCTGATCTGTTTACGGCTGAAGGTCTGGAAAAAAGAGAAGAATTATTTTTTGCGAAAGGCACTTTTGTTTACAAACCCGAAGCATTTGCGGATCGCATATTTTACATTTTAGAAGGGAAAATTAAAATTGGCAAATTTTCTCCCGACGGCCGTGAAATTACCAAAGCCATTATCAGCAAAGGAGATGTCTTTGGCGAACTCGCCATCATCGGCCAGGAAAAACGCCGCGACTTTGCTCTGGTCATGGAGGACTGCCGGGTTTGCTTCATCACCAAGCATGATATGAATCGCCTGCTTCGTGAAAAACGAGGTCTCCAACCTTTACTTTTAAAAATGCTGGGCGAGCGCATTATAAAAATGGAGAAACGCTTGGAATCACTGGTATTTAAAGATTCCCGCACCCGCGTCATCGACTTCCTCCGCGAACTGGCCCGTGATAAAGGTCAGCGCGTGGGCTACGAAGTGCTGGTGAGAAATTTTATGACCCACCAGGAAATTGCCAATATCACGGCGACTAGTCGCCAAACGGTTACGACGGTGCTCAATGAACTCCGCTCTCAAAATATCATTACTTTCAATCGCAAGCGTTTGCTGATTCGGGAAGTGGAGCGTTTGGGATAGAATTTTTTCTTATAAATTTTAAAAACTCATCGAGCAAAAAGAATTGCTCGATGAGTTTTTTTATTCACATTTTAATCCTCGAATTTCTCATTATTCATTTTCCTTACCTTTTCCGGGCGTATTTTTCTATAATCAAAAGTAAGCGTATCCAATTCCATTGAGTTGTATTTTTCCCCGTCGTGCATTCGCTTCATACTCACCCGATGAACAGAACAAAGACCATCTTTTCCTGCCTCCGTTATCACCTCATAAGGAGCAACTTTTTTCCATTTTTCATCCGTAAATAAATGTTTGATCTCCCGCCAGTCCGGTTCCTTCACTGCTATGCGTTTCACTTTCCCCCATTTGCCTTTACTTTCTTTTTCAAAAATTTTAATAACCGCCTCATTCAAATCTTTTTCTCTAATATATAAATCTCCTCGCGTCATATTCGTCACATCATCTAACTCATTTACAAAATTCTGATGTGTTTTTTGGATAGCTCCGGTTCTCCCTTTCCATTCCTTCAATTTTTTTTCTGCTACAGAAATAAATTCTTTGGCCTTGTCCTCCTCCGGAAGAAGCAAAGCAACACCTGTCCAAAATCCAACCGTTCTTTGCATTTGATTAAAGGAAATTATGGGTTTCTCCCTTCCTTTATCCATTTTGAATTCCACCTCCCACTTATCTATTTTTTCATAAAATGTTTCTCTTTCTTGTTTTATAATTTTCACCAACGATTTATACGCAACAATCAGGGAAGTTAGCCCAACATAAGATTGAGAATTTTCAAATAAATCTATTTCATGCTCGGCTGCATATCGGATATTTTTTAATGCCTTTTGAAACGCAGCTTGCTTCAACTCCAAAGTATCCTTTAGAAAAATTTTATAAAAAAAATCAAAATCTGCCTGCTCGAAAGGCAACACCCTCACCGCTGCACTATCCAGTCTGCTGGACTGGTGCCTGAATCGCCATATCCACTTATCCAAAATCAGGGTTTCCTCCACAAACTGCCGGGCCTCCCCTACTACTTTATTGTGCCGATCCAGCAAATCCTTCAATCTTTTTTCAAAGGGTTTAGCCTTTGATGCATCCAGATCGTTCATCTCCCTCAAATCTTCCCGGAGGGTTTCAACTTGATGCGTAGATATTTTTTCGTATTTGTATTCCTCTGATTCTTTCTCGCAGTTTGTCAAATTTTCTTCTACCTTTTTTATCAAAGCATCCAGTTTTTTTCTTGCAGCTCCCTGGTTAGCACCTTCTTCAATTTCCGCTATTTTTTTCAAGTAAAACTTGCCCCGCTTAGAATCACTTGCTTCCAATTGGCTGGCACGTTCTTTCCATCTTTCCAAATTCCCTTTATTATTATACACTCCTTTTGAGGCCAACTCTGCTTCCGCTTCACGAATAAAACCTTCCAATTTTTCAGCCAATTCATCCAACTCATTTTGAGCTTTTGCTGCCTCAATCCGGGACTCCAATGCTTCTATTTTCTTTTCATATTCAGCCGCTTTTGTCGGATCCGTTTTTTCCAGTTTTTTTATAAATTTTGAAGCTGATGTGGGCTTGGAATAACGTCGGGGCGAAGTTGAGCTATTTAATTGCTCCTCTATTTCAGAAAATACAGCCAAGATTTTAGCCTCAATTTTATCATTAGCCGCTTCTGCTTCCAGCGAATCAAAAGCCGCATCCAACCGCTCGTATTCGGCTTGCATCTTTTGGGAAAGGGCTTCATCTTTTCGGCTTACTTTACGAATTTTTCCTTTGGCTTTGGAGAGCAAACGCCCGCCTTTTTCTGGATTGGCTATGGCATTTTGAATATCCTCATTAAACGCATTTAAAAATTTCTGAACGGTTTCATCATCATTAGACGAAACCAAAGGCTTGAATGTCAATGCAGACATAAATGTTATTTGTATGGTATAAAAAAACCAAAGCGTTCAATAAAGGAGGGATTAACACTCAGGCAATAGATAGGCAAAGATAAAAAACTCGGAGGAAAAACTATCTGAGTTTATTCTGTAAGGGTTACAATTTTATCTTTTATCAACTTCCTCCTATCTTGCCCTCCAAATGCAAACACAACATGGAGCTAAATTATAAAGTCTTCGGGCAAGGAGATCCGGTCATTATCCTGCATGGCCTTTTTGGGACACTGGACAACTGGCAAACCCTCGCCAAAAAAATGGCGGAACACTTCACCGTGTTCATACTCGATCAGCGCAACCACGGCCGCTCCCCTCACCTGCCGGACATCAATTATGAAGTCATGGCCGAAGACCTCCGGGAGTTTATGGAACAAAAATGGATTCACCAGGCGCATATCATCGGTCATTCTATGGGTGGAAAAACAGCCATGCACTTCGCCCTCCATCACGACGACCTCGTGGACAAACTCGTCGTTGTGGATATCGGCCCGCAAGTATATATTGGAAATCATGATATAATTTTTAATGCAATGCTTGGGTTGGATTTAAAAAAACTAACTTCCAGAAAAGAAGCCGAAAATCAACTGGCTGAAAAAATAACAAGTGATGCCGTCCGCTTATTTTTATTAAAAAACCTGACCCGCAATAAGACAGGCTCCTACGAATGGAAATTAAATCTTCCTGTTATTTATAAAAACTATAAAAATATCTTAAGTAGAATTCAGGGAGATTTTCCCTTCGAAGGAGAGACTTTATTTGTGCGGGGAGAAAAGTCGGATTACTTAGAAGAAAATGATATGAAAAATATCCATACTTTATTTCCTAATGCGACAATGACTTCTCTGGATGCCGGCCATTGGATTCACGCAGAGGTTCCCGATGATTTCTTAAAGGCTGTATTGAATTTTTTATTATAAAACAAAACCCATTCAACAACACAAAGTCATCAAATGGGTTTTATTATAAAAATAATATTATAAATTATTCCTTATTTCGTCCACTGCGATTGATTACAAAATTATTCGCTTGCTGACTGGAAAACATAGAAACATCTTGTATATTAACATGCTCCGGAGTGGTGGCTGCGTAGTAAACCGCATTAGCGACATCTTCCGCCATTAAAGGTTGGAAATCTTCATATATTTTAGCTTTATCTTTATCGCCATCAAAACGAACCAGAGCAAATTCCGTTTCTACATGTCCGGGACTGATAGACGTCACCCGGATATTGTGCTTGTGTAAATCCAGTCTCATTCCTTTTGTCAACGCATCCACAGCGTGCTTGGTGGCGCAATAGACATTCCCTTTGGGATAAACTTCTGTCCCGGCACTGGAACTTATATTTATAATATGTCCACTTTTGCGTTTGACCATCCTTGGAGCGACTACGCGGGTCACATAAAGCAATCCTTTAATATTGGTATCGATCATTTCTTCCCAGTGTTCGAGATTTCCCTTATGAATCGGTGCAAAGCCTTTCGCTAGTCCGGCATTGTTGATAAGAATATCAACATCTCTCCAACGCTTGCCCAGAGAGTTGAGTGCTTTTACAACACTTAGCGGTTTGCGCACATCAAAGTGCAAGGCCTTGACAGAGGATTCGTAATCATTGCTCAGATTATTTTTGATAGCAGCCAATCGTTTTTTGCGACGTCCTGTAATGATTACCCGATGTCCTTCGCTGGCAAATTTTTCAGCGATGGCTTTTCCAATCCCGGATGTTCCACCCGTAATCAAAATAGTTTTGACTTCCGGGTTAGTGGATTCCTCTTCTAAAATATGCCCTGCAACAGCCAATTGAATCTTCGCCACTTCTTTTTTATCAAAACCATAATTATTCATTTCATCCTCCGACCACAAACTCACATCTGACCGAACAGCCTTGATGTATTCTTTTTTAGCTGCAGCAATTTGTCCTGCCTGATTGAGGCCTCTGGCATAGTGCAAACAAAGGAGCGGATCATTCCCGGTCGCTTTTTTGCCTTTCTTTAAAATTTTCAATGCCTTGTCCGGGGTATTTTGCTGTGCCGCCATTTGACTCCACTTGATATACGTGACTGCATTCATAGAATTTATGCTCAAGGCATTTATATAATTCTCCTCTGCTTTTTCGTAATCATTTCCGGCAAGTGCCATATCCGCCATATCGAGATAAACCGCTTCGGAGGGTTCATCACTGGTTATTTCTTCCGTACCAGCCGAAAGCTTTTCAGTGAGATCCGCCGCCACATCTTCTACTAGCTCTTCACTGGATTTTTCCTGTTCTATTTTCGTATAATAATCTTCCTCAACTGTTTCCTCTTCCTTACTTTCTTTTTCTTTATAATTCACAATTTTTTCCAGTAACGCCGTTTCGTGGGTTTGCTTACTAGGGTCTTCAACTTCTACCGGTACAGAACTTCCAATATTTCCAAATTCGTCTGCTTCGTCTTGTGGTATTGATCTTTCAAGAGCAGGCATAGCTTCCTCTACCGTTTCTTCCACTAAAGCATCCAAATCAACCTCCGGTGTTACTTCTTCCATCTCTTCTCCATCCGTCAGTTCCGCAGCAGGCTCCGGCACCTCACTTTCAGGCACAGCATCCAAATCAACCTCCGGCGTTATTTCTTCCATCTCTTCTCCATCCGTCAGTTCCGCAGCAGGCTCCGGCACCTCACTTTCAGGCACAGCATCCAGATCAATCTCCGGCGTTATTTCTTCCATCTCCTCCCCGTCCGTCAGTTCTTTATTATCGCTTGCATCTCCTTCTAAAATAGAATCCAGACTCTCTTCCACATCCGGCAAATCCTCTGATGGAATTTCTACTTCCGGGACTTCAGTGGTTTCGGGCATCGCACTACTATTTTCTTCTGCTGTTTCCGTCAGGTCATCTAGCGTTTGTGCTTCATTTTCAGTTACTTCCTCCACAGTTTCCAGGACGGAATCCTTAGTTTCCTCTACCTTTTCAGTTGCCTTATCCATTAGACCCGACAACCCACTAGTTACTCCGCCTACAGCAGTTGTTATTCCTGCCGCCTTTGCCACATCTCCAATAATATTGCTTTCCGGTTCTGTTGCAGGAATGGAAGTTTCAGAAGCCTGATATTCCGGCAAAGACAAATACTGTGTATGCTTGGGAGCATTCAACTCACCAGCAAATTCAAAGAATTTTTTATATTGATTATTTTTAAAATCAACAAAATGTGCATATTCCATTACTCTTAAGTGCCGCAAAAATTCTCCAATCTCAGACGAAATTGTTCTAATCTTTTGCACCTGATTATTATAAGCATCCAAATCTTCTGACTCAATATCTCTTTTTTGCTTTCGCAATTCCAGATATTCATCCTGCCAGTGATTCATATAGCGAATGACATTACTCACCCGATCAAATTTTGTCGGAACATAGTAAAAACTACCATTCGTTTCATCCGGGAAACGGCCATCTATAATCACAGGTAATATCCGGGAACTCAACCGACTGTCCTGAATAAACGATAAGGCGTTTTCCATACAGGTTTGAGATTTTAAAAAGTTGTCACTGATGAGCAGGAATATTTTCCCGGAAGATTGAAGCATTTTATCTAAAAGGTTACCATGTTGGTCTCCCATCCAGTTATGGTGTTGAAAATCATAACCGGCACGACTTAAATCTTTATCTATGAGGTTGGCGATATTTGAGTTGTCTGTGCAATAAGACAAAAAATGGGTGTTTGACATTTTATTTTATTTTATAAATCAAATACTTTTTAACAGAAAGTAAAAACCTATTCTTCTAATAGTTTTTTTACAAATACATCAAAATCCTTTACAAAATCATCGTACTGACTCGTCGCCGGGCCGGAAAAACCCGTGTGAATTTTTCGGACATTATTTTTTCTATCCAAAAAAATCATAGTGGGGTACGACAAGACATGGTTGAGCATTGGTAGTGTTTTGGCCGCTTCCTTTTTGCTGGAAGATCCCGCCCACAATACATCATAAGGAACCCCAAAACGCTTTTTGAAATTCCCGATAGCATTCAATGCCTTTGCCTTTTCTTTATGCTTTTCATACGCCAAAGAGATAATTTCCAAATCTCCCTTGCCATTCTTTTTGAGGTAATCTGTCAGAAAAACCGTTTCATCTGCACAGTTGGGACACCAGGTACCCATAATTTGTACAATTTTTATTTTATTTTTAAAACGCTCATCCTGAAGTGAGACCGTGGTTCCGTTAGCATCCGGAAAGCTAAAATCAAATCCCCCGTATTCGGGTTTTAAAAAAGTCAAACTATCTGCCGGAGTCAATTGATAATTTTCATTCCGCCTGGCCTCCCAAATGGTTTTGTAATGGTTTCCACTCAAAAATGCGCCCAATAAAGTGCCATCTTCCATAATTTTTGCTTCAAACAAAAAAGCATGGGAGCCATCAAATGTAGATAAATACATTTTGTTATCCTGCACCGTCCCTTCCAAATATCGAAAATCACCAGTTTCCGTCATAAAGGTTCCTGTCAGGTGATTACCCTTTTGAACAAACTCTCCGACAGCAGGATAAGGATCATCCGTCTCTGTCCCAAACATCACTTCCCATTTTCCGGTCAGATCCGCTTTAGGCGTTTTCTTTAAAGTTGTAAAACGATGCCCTCTGCCTTGCCGCGCAACAAAAGGAATTTGATAATTTTCCCGATTTTCTACAATCCAGTATCCCTGGATTACATCTTCCTCGTAAAGTGCTTTAATATGAGAATCATAATGCGGAAAGCGAATCCAAATCGTATCTTCTCCGGTTTTTGTACTTCGCTGAGTCTTCACATCGCGAACTTCAATGCGTTCCTTTCCATTTAACACAACCAGATAAGGCTGCTCTGGGGTTTCGTAATGCACTTCAAAATTAAAAGGCAATTCTCCTTCCATCACCTCTTCCATTTTCAGGTTATTAGTCAGCGGCTTTCCCTTTTTATTGAGTGGCCGATCTTTAGACCCTTCCAGTTTGAGCACACCACGCCACTTGCCCGGAGCCACACTGGAATATGGATCGGGAATAACACAGGCAAAAATCACCATCGTTAAAATCGTCAAAAAGAAAAACCTCAATTCGCTGGTTGTTTAGATATGTACCAACTCCAAATCTACAAATTTTCCGTTCAATTCTAAAAAGAATTACTTTTTCTCTCCGACAAAACTCTCCGACTTGTGTTTAAATAAAATATTAAAGGTGGTTAAGCTACCATAAATCCGCGTGATATACTGCTGAAGATTCACTTTTTCTTCATCACTAAGATTTTTGCTACTGTTCACACGTTGCTCCATGACCCGAAGCCGATCCCGAACCATGACAATTTTATGAAAGAAAGTTTCAATCGGAATTTCTTTGGGTTTTTGTTCCGGATCAGCGGGTTTTAAAATCATGGTGCCGTCTTTCCAGCGTGCCCCAAGCGGAACGATTTCCGTTACATCTGACCACTTCCGCAGGATAGCGACTAATGCTTTTTCTGCTTTAGAAAAAGTAACGCCTTCCTCTGAAGGAATTTGCTCGACGATTTCCATACCATCGTAATCCTTCCCTACGACTTTTATACCGTATTGAATAAAACAAATTTGATAGGCAACCTGACGAATACCGATTACAACACCATCACCGTAAGCGGGGTGTTTAACTCTGGAACCGACTCCCAGAATGTTTTCATTACTCATGGGTGTTTTTTTTGTAAAAATATAAAAATTTGAATTTTAGTTCTGTTCTGGCTCTAAATGATTTCATTTGGTCAAAAAAGATGATTGCCCTGAAACCGTCAGGTGGGACACCTGACGGGAAAAGAGGTTTCGTGTCAGGTGTCCCACCTGACACCAGCAACAAGCTGGGTTTTTTGTCTGAAAAAAAATTGAACATATCTCAAACTACAACCAAATGAAATCATTTAGAGCCTCTGTTCTTCTTTATTTTAAAAAATCAACAAGAATAATTCCAAAAGGAAACCTTCAAAATTTCTAACTTTACCGAATGGGAATTAAGTCAATTTTTGTTAAACCTTTTGCCAGTTATACGGCTAGAAGCATCCGAAAATGGTCGGCCAATGCCGTTGGTGCACAGGAAGCTATTCTAAAAAAACTCATCGAAACCGGACGACAAACAGCCTTCGGAAAAGATCACTTTTTCGATCGATTTGATAGTTACGAAGCCTTTCGCCAACAAGTGCCCGCCCGTGATTATGAAGGATTAAAATCTTACATGGATCGGGTCGTTGAAGGAGAAGAAAATGTCCTTTGGCCCGGCCTGCCCAGGTACTTTGCCAAAACTTCCGGTACTACTTCCGGCGTAAAATATATTCCCATTACCAAAGACAGCGTTTCCAATCACTTTGGCACTGCCCGAAATGCCGTTTTTAATTATATCGCCCAAACCGGAAAAAGTCAGTTTCTGGATGGAAAACTGATTTTCTTGTCCGGCAGCCCGGAGCTGTTTGAAAAAAACGGCATCCTCACCGGGCGGCTTTCCGGCATTTCTAATCACCTCGTTCCGTCCTGGCTCAAAGGCAACCAACTCCCCAGTTACGATACCAACTGCATCGAAGACTGGGAAACAAAACTCGATAAAATCGTAGAAGAAACCATCGATCAAAATATGACGATGATTAGTGGGATTCCGCCCTGGGTGCAAATGTACTACGAACGACTTTTGGAAGTTTCCGGCAAGAAAAACATCAAAGAAATCTTCCCCAATTTTTCGCTTTTTGTCTATGGCGGTGTGAATTTTGAACCTTACCGCAGTAAACTCGAAGAACTCGTGGGCGAACGCGTGGATAGTGTAGAAACTTATCCGGCCTCGGAGGGATTCATCGCTTTTCAGGATATTCCCGGCGATCCTGGTTTGCTGCTTAATGCAGATTCCGGGATATTTTTTGAGTTTATTCCGGTAGCTGAATTTGGAAAACCGGATGCCAAACGGGTTTATTTAAAAGATGTAGAAATTGGGGTGAACTACGTTTTGATTTTGAGTAGCAATGCAGGATTGTGGGGGTATAATATCGGTGATACGGTTCGGTTTATTTCAAAAGATCCGCCTCGACTTTTGGTGACGGGTCGGGTCAAGCATTTTATTTCGGCTTTTGGGGAGCACGTGATTGGAAAGGAAGTCGAGGAAGCTCTTTTATCTGTTTGTAAAAAAGAAAATATTTCTATCGTAGAATTTACTGTTGCGCCCCAAATCCACCCGAAAGCCGGATTACCTTACCACGAATGGCTGGTGGAGTTTGATTCTACCCCAAAAAATATAGAAGCACTGGAAAAAATGGTAGATGCTAAAATGGTTGAGCAGAATATCTATTATAAAGATCTGATAGATGGAAATATGCTACGCACGTTAAGGATCACACCTGTACGCAGGGATTCCTTTAGGGATTATATGAAATCACAGGGAAAACTGGGCGGACAAAACAAAGTGCCTCGCCTGTCGAATGATCGGGAAATAGCGGATAAAATTCTGGCTTTGCAGTAAGGTCGTAATCAAATATGTGCTACCAAATTTTTAAGATACAAAAAGAGAATTGTCATTCCGAACGTAGTGAGGAAACTCGTCTAAACGTGGTAATCTGATTTCCGGAAATTTATAAAGTCAAGAACAGGGAACCGTTCCTTGCTTTTAGAGGAGATCTCTCACTTCGTTCGAGATGACAATTTATTTTGTAGTTTAAATCGATTTGTTACTATAGCCCGGCGTAGCTTTGGGAATAAACGTAAACCAATGTGCTAATGATCAAAATGAACATTAAAACACCGTAGAAAAGAAAAATTCCGTATCCTTTTGCCGTATTATCTTCGTCGTGATGACTCATGAAGTAGATTTTTTAAATTTTTATGATAAAATTGTCCTAAAATGCCTTTATTTTAGATTGCAAAATTAGGGTTATTCCCTTGCATTCTCAAAAATATTCGGGGAGAAAGTTAATATTTCAAAACTCGCTCCGTTAATCTTTTGTTAAAGAAAACAAGAATAGTAACCACTTTGCCTTTTCAAGCGTTTTAAAAACAATTAATATCCGTGAAATATCAAAACATCTTTAGCACTATGAAAAATATCTTGTCGTTAGTTTTAGCCGGAATCATTGGAGGATTTATCGCGCTGGGCGGCATGTATTTTATAACACCGGAACCCCTCACTCAATCTCCGGTGATGCAAACTACTGCTCCAAATTATGCGCAATTTACCCGTGGAGCCAGTGTTCCCTTTGATTTTGTAGAATCTGCGGAAAAAGTCATGCCGACGGTTGTTCATATTAGAGCCAAACAAACCAAGGCCAAAAAAGAAAATACAGATTCTTCTTACGATATGTTCAAAGACCTTTTTGGAGATAATTTTGGATTTGGATTCGGTAATCCGAACAAGGAAGGAACAGGTTCCGGAGTAATCATTAGTAAAGATGGTTATATCGTTACGAATAATCATGTGATTGATTTTGCGGATGAAATAGAAGTAACCTTATTTGACAACCGCGAGTTTAAGGCAGAATTGGTTGGAACAGATCCTTCTACTGACCTTGCTGTTTTAAAAATAGAAGCGAAAGAACTGGCTACTTTAAGTCTGGCAGATTCGGATAGGGCCAAAGTTGGCGAATGGGTTTTGGCGGTTGGAAATCCCTTTAACCTGACTTCTACGGTGACAGCTGGTATCATCAGTGCCAAAGGAAGAAATATCCAAATCATGTCTGACCAATCGGCTATCGAAGCCTTTATTCAGACCGATGCGGCTGTCAATCCGGGGAATAGCGGAGGAGCGTTGGTGGATGTGGATGGAAATCTTTTAGGTATCAATACCGCTATTGCTTCCCAAACGGGTTCCTTTGCCGGGTATTCCTTTGCCGTGCCTGTCAACATTGTCAAGAAAGTAGTGGATGATATTATAAAATTTGGTTCTGCCAAGCGTGGATTCCTGGGTGTGAATATCGCTGATTTGGATGCGGATCTCGCTACGGAGTTGGGTATCAAAATAACGGAAGGCGTTTATATCGTCGATTTGGCTCCTAAGGGTGCCGCTATTCGTGCAGGCGTTTTACCTGGCGATGTTATCACGGCGGTCAATGGAAAAGAAGTAAAATCTGCTCCGCAGTTGCAGGAATTAGTGGGTAGAATGCACCCCGGTGATGATGTCAATCTGACCATTAATCGCAAGGGAAATATGAAAAAAATATCGGTTCGCCTCAAGGCAGGTTAAACCTTTTACGATATTGTTGAGTTATGTTTTAAGTTGGTTTTTCATTTTGTTTTGTGCCGATGCGCTCCGGGTTTCCGGGGCGCTCGGCTTTTTTATTCCTTTCTTTTTCTTCTCCTGCCTCATCTGTTCTTATTTCTATAACAACGTTTTTTATATTTGCAGTCAAAAAAATTTCTAGTGGAAGAATGGCAATTGGATTTTGAGTGGTTGCAAATGCGCCATCAGGTCAAGGACAAACTCAATCGGGAAGCCCTGCCGGACATGAATGGGTTATTGTTTTTGATCGGTATCCAGGAATTGGGTAAAGGGCCTTCGGATTTTAGCAAGGAGCAAAAACAGGATTTGATGCACATTGCTGTTTGTACTTTGCTGGCGGAGGATGGTTATTATGAATTTCGGGGGATGGATGCAGATGGCTGGCCGCATTGGGATCCTGTGCGCCCGGTGGAAGCGGATAACTTAAAGGCTCAGGAATTGCTTTTAAAAGAAAAAATTATAAAATATTTTAAAAATATATTCTAATGAAACACCTCGCCCTCTTATTCCTTGCTGGTTTGTTTTGTATTACCGGATGCCAACCCAATGACGGGTATCGCTATGCTGAAATAGAAACAGAGATGGGTAAAGTCAAACTGCGGCTTTTTAATTCTACCCCAATCCACCGGGATAATTTTGTCAAGCTGGTGAATGAAAATTTTTACGAGGATTTACTTTTTCACCGCATCATTGAAGGTTTTATGATACAAGGCGGAGATCCGGATTCCAAAAATGCGGAACCCGGCAAGCGATTGGGTAATGGTGGTCCAGGGTATACCCTGGAGGCAGAGATTGGAAGTTTACATTTTCGCGGAGCATTGGCTGCTGCGAGAAAACCCGATCAAGTCAATCCTGAAAAAAAATCCTCTGGCTCACAGTTTTATATTGTAACCGGAAATCCCGTCAATACAGAAATGCTGCAAAGGCAAAAAAAGTATACGGAGGAAGAAATAGCGATTTATGAAAAGGAAGGTGGAACGCCGCAATTGGATGGAGATTATACCGTCTTTGGGGAAGTGGTAGAAGGGATGGAAGTAGTGGATGAAATCAGTAAAGCAGCCAAGAATGGTCAAAACCGTCCTAACAGTGATATAAAAATGAAAATCAGAATGCTAAATTAATTTTTATAATATAAAATTTTACAATGAGAAGTTTCAATAAAATTCTAATTGGTTTTTTAGGAATATGTTTGTTAGCATCCTGCGGAACGCCTGTGGCTCAGTTTTCATTCCAGCCACCGCAGGAAAAAAAGGTTCCGGCAGATGTGACCTTCAAAAACCAGTCTGAAAAATCAACAGAGTATTTTTGGGATTTTGGAGATGGAAATACTTCCACAGAAGCCAATCCTGCCCACCAATACCGGAAAGCCGGTGATTACAAAGTTGTTTTAAAAGCTAAAAAAGGAAAAAAAGAAAGTATTATGGAAAAAACTGTAACCGTTACGAAGCCGGATGCGCATGTTCAATTCAATCATCAGGTCAACTCAATGGTCCCTACATTGGTGCATTTTAAAAGTGAGTGCAATAATGTGGAAAGTATCACCTGGGATTTTGGGGATGGGAATACTTCTACTGAAAAAAACCCGACCCATTTGTATGATGGACTTGGCACCTACAAAGTAACCCTCAAAGGGGAAGGCCAGGCTTTTACAGAGGAAGTTAAAGTTGATCTGGAACAGAAATGTCTGGTCAAAATGGAGACAAAATACGGCGAGATACTTATTCACCTGTTTGATGAGACACCACTTCATCAGGATAATTTTACCAAGTTGGTAGAAGAGGGTTATTATGATGATTTGCTATTTCATCGAGTGATAAATAAGTTTATGATTCAGGGAGGCGATCCCAAATCAAAAAATGCAAAGAAAGGTCAAATGCTTGGAACAGGTGGCCCGGGTTACAAAGTTCCCGGAGAGTTCAGAGATGATCTTATCCACGTCAAAGGAGCTTTAGCTGCAGCCAGACAATCCGATGTTATGAATCCCAAACGGGAATCTTCCGGTTCTCAGTTTTATATTGTTCATGGCCGTCCGGCTGATGACAGAATGCTTTTTCAAACTCAAAATAAGATGGGAAATACCTATTCTGACGACCAGAAGAAGGCTTATGCTGCATTGGGAGGGACGCCTTTTTTGGATACGCAATACACGGTTTTTGGGATTGTCGTCAAAGGATTTGATGTGATTGATAAAATTGCCGGAGTAAAAGTTGGGAAAGGAGATCGACCGGAGGAAGATGTGAAGATGAAATTTAGCATTGTAAAGGAATAAATAATTGTTCCCGTAAAAATAAAAGGGCTTGCGACAAATCGCAAGCCCTTCTTTATTTTATAAAACTCCAAATTCTTTTTACTAGAACTTAGAGAATTTCTCTGTTGCTAAAGTTTGTGCATCATTCAATAAGTGAATGAAGTAAAAACCTGTTTCGAGTTCAGCAATTTCTACTTCTACTCTTTTGTTTTCACCAATATTGATTTCTCGAATAGTTTGTCCTACACTATTAGAAATGATCATTTTATCTACACTTTGAGAAACGCCGGATAAATCCACGTTGATCATATCAGCAGCAGGATTTGGAAATACTTTGAAAGATTCTTTTGAAATATCATTCGTAGAAGTGGTTACTTCTCCTAAGGTAATTCCATCAATGCTATTGATTACAGCTTCCATACCCGCTAAGTCTTCATTCCATGGGTCACCAACGATTTCGTAATCACCCGGGCGGATGATATTGATAGTTGGGAATCCTTGCGGAGCAAAAACATTTAAATCCAACTGAATCGGGCTTTCGTTAACGATTTGGTAAGTTACACCAGTAACCCAATCGCCCAATGTATTTCCACCTGTTCCGTTAAGGGCATCCATTCCAGTTTGGCCATCTCCTTCATAAAAGATAACACGAATTTGATCTGTACCATCTGGTCCCCATTTGTCATGCAAATCCTGGAGATAATGATTATTATGAAGATTCCAGCAAGTCCCGCACCAAGTAGTGGAAACATCTAAAACAACAACTTTTCCTTCGTCGAGGATATCGTAAAGAGTAATAGAATTACCATTGATATCTGTTACGGTAAAGTTGTGAGCGGTTCCCAATTGCGCAGAAGCGATGGAAATCCAAAGACAAAACGCTAAGAATAGTGAGGTTTTTTTCATGTGTAAAATTATTTTAGTTCAATTACAAAAATTTGCCCCTCAATTTAAGGCATTTTTCAAAGTTCGAGGGCATTTTGAAATAGATAATCCAAAAATTAGAATGTTTTCCAAGCGGATAACTGTGATTTGTCAGAATTCAGACGATTTTATTTGAAAAGCATATCTTTGATTTAGAGCATATATAAAATTCCATTAATTGACTACAAGCCACAAATTTTATTCTCGACTTCGTTAATTTTTTCGTCGGATTGCCTCCATCCGACTGCAAGCTAACCCGTCCACAAGTGGTTCGCTTACCTGAAAGTCTAAAGAGATTTTCACCTTGCAGGTTCGGTCGCTCATCTCTTCCAGAATAAAATTTAAACATGCTCTTATTCAACTACTTCTCCACTCCTCTTGTTATTTGTAGAATTGTGTAATTTTAAGTTTTAAAAATAACAACAGTGAGTTTATACCCGGCAGATACTTTTAATTTTATTTCAAAGATGACCCCTCGTCGCTTTTATAATGCAGCAAAAGTGGTTTCATCTTTTTATTATAGCCGGATGACAGGGAAACCTATCCAATGGGGTTCTCCTTTCACGATTTCCTTTGAACCGACTACCGCCTGTAATCTTCGCTGTCCGGAATGTCCCAGCGGTCTGCGTGCTTTTACCCGACCTACCGGAAACCTGAAAGAGGATTTTTTCAAGGAGACCATCGATCAAATGTATAAGGATTTGATGTATTTGATTTTTTATTTTCAGGGAGAACCTTATATCAATCCCAAATTTTTGGATATGGTAGAATATGCTTCTAAAAAAGGCATCTACACCATCACTTCTACGAATGGCCATTTTTTAAATGATGAAAACTCTAAACGGACTATTGAGTCGGGATTGGATCGGATGATTATTTCTGTGGATGGAACGACGCAGGAGGTGTATGAAAATTACAGGAAGGCTGGGAAGTTGGAAAATGTCTTGCGGGGGGCAGAAAATATTGTCAAGTGGAAGAAAAAATTAAATTCAAAAAAACCACATACGATTTTTCAATTCCTGGTCGTCAAACCGAACGAACATCAAATCCCTGAAATTTATGACCTGGCCAAAAAAATTGGGATTGATGAAGTCAAACTAAAAACGGCACAGGTTTATGATTACGCCAATGGCAATCCGCTAATTCCCTCTCTTGACCAATATTCCCGCTACGCCAAACAGGAGGATGGTTCTTACATCGTCAAAAATGAACTCCTCAATCACTGCTGGAAACTTTGGCATTCCTGTGTTATCACCTGGGACGGCATGGTTGTGCCTTGTTGCTTCGACAAGGATGCCGAGCATCGCCTGGGCGATCTCAAACAGCAGGATTTTAAAACGATTTGGCAGGGACCAGTCTATCAAAATTTCCGCAAACAATTATTTAAAGGGCGAGATCAAATTGATATTTGCACGAATTGCACAGAAGGTTGCAAGGTGTGGGCCTAAATTCAATGATACAATATTCCTATAGTACAATGTGAAAATTATTTCACATTCTCAATTTCTACTTAATCTGCTTTCTTAAAAGGATGTCTCGGTACCCAGTCTTCGGATGGATTTAAATAATTAAAAATAGGTGTCACGAGTTGATTGGCAATGGCGGCATTGTGGCGGAAATAACAATACATCTCGTGGGCGACTGCTCCTACGGAACTTTTGATTTCCATGGCTGTTCTCGCAAAGACGATTTGATCCACCTTTAGTGATATGCCTTTTTTAATTATATTATAAAGAATATTTAAATAAATTTGAAATTCGCGATTTTTACCTTCATCAAATCCAAGGAAGTGTGCTTCGAGTTCTTCGCCGTTATGGATAGTGGTATAGAAAGCCACTAATTCCTCTTCGTGATAAACGCCGTGAAGACAAAATTTATCTCCTAGTTTTTCCTTGAGACCGGCGTAGTAATCCGGGTTGAGTTGAAGGACATTGAAACCCGCATTTTTAGCAATTTTTAAATATAATTCATGGATGCGTTCCTGATTTGTGCGAATGTCCTCAAGGGTCATTTCGCGATATTCCAGTGGCGTTCCTTTCTTAAATGCCCGGCGCACCCGAACCCGATATTTGGACAACATCGCTCCGAGATAATCATCAAAGCTCTCCCATTCGGGACGTCTTTTTAAAATCATATTGGGTTGAATCCTAAATTCCTTGAAGGACTCATTGACGAAATTTTCTCTTTTATAAAAATAATCTTTGAGCAGGGTAACACTAATTGGATCACCTTTTTTGGCCAATAACTTTGGTAAAACTTTCAGGGCTTTCCCCAAAGATTCTTCCGCTTCTTTTTCATTAACCAACCGTTCATCAAACCAGGAACCATGTTCTCCGGTCAGCATCAGATTGCCAAGTACAAGCGTATTAAAATTCACTTTTTTGCTGAACCACTGCTTGAGGTTATTGCTTACTACTGTGAAAAAACATTTTTCCTTTTCTTCTACGGGAATGCTTTCCTCTGCATTAAAATGCTGGATTTGTCCGAGGGCAACGCCGCAGGGCAAATTGTTTTTATATAACAATATATAAACAAAACGCATACCTTTTGGTGGATTTTCCTCTACGGCTTCCAGGAAAGGCCGGGATAGAAATACATTCTTTCCTGTCATGAGGATGTCCCATTCAGGACTCGCATTTTTTATAGAAAAAAAGACCTCCATACTGACTTGCTTAGTCAATGGAATGCCTTTTGAAGTTGTGGTCGGTTTGTTACTTGTCACGGTTTTCAATTTTCATGCTTCAATTCAAACGGAGAGAAATGGATTTTTGTTTGAAATTTTATTATTTAAATCAAATCTCTAAGTATCTAAGTAGGCGGACACAGTTAACTATATGTTTTATGTCCACCTACTTACTTCAAAAAATTGTCCAAAATTTTACAACAAAGAAGGTCGGAAATAGCTCCCTGTTCTTCATACCAGAACCAAACCCGTTTTCTACTTCCAGACAAGATTTCTCACTTTGTTCGAGATGACAAAAGTGCGCTTGATTTGCAACAAAAATACGATTCTAAACAGAAACTTTCCATTTTATATTACAACCTGCACTTGGTCGCTGCATGGCACTAACATCCTTGCCTTCCAAAACGGCATCTAGCGCAGCCCGTAAATCTTCTCCGGTGAGCGGAACCCCGGAATTGGGTCGGGAACCATCGAGTTGTCCGCGATAAGTCAATTTCATATTTCCATCAAAAACATAAAAGTCAGGCGTACAAGCTGCATCGTAGGCTTTGGCTACTTCCTGAGATTCATCGTAGAGATAAGGAAAATTATACCCAACTGCTGCTGCGTGTTCTTTCATTTTATCGGGACCGTCCATTGGATAATTTTCTACATCATTAGAACTAATCGCCACAAAGGAAACACCTTTGGCCTTGTAATCACTTGCCAGGCGAACGATCTCCTCATTCACATGAATCACATAAGGACAGTGATTACAAATAAACATCACCACCGTTGCCTTGTCGGATTGAATATCATTTAAAGATATATTATTACCAGAAATAGTATCCGGAAGTGTAAAAGCCGGGGCAGTCGTCCCAAGCGGAAGCATATTTGATTCTGTAAGTGCCATATTAAGTTATTGAAAATTTAAATTATTAAAATATTAAACCATTGTAGTATTGTACCATTGTAGTATTGCACCATTGTAGTATTGTACCATTGTAGTATTGTACCATTGTACCATTGTACCATTGTACCATTGAATTAGTGTTTGCATCCTCCGTGAATACCCAGGACGTAATTTTTTACCACGTCAATTTCCACAGCGGATTCATCTCCATCAAAACCTAGTATATCTTCATTTTTAATTTGTTCCTTGTAGGCTTCAGTCAGGTCTTTGGAAATAGGCAGGTAAGTCCAATGCCATTTTTCCTCGTTGTAGCCTGTGCGACCATCCTCCTTGGAAGTGTAGGGTTGACAAAAACCGTAGGTCGCTGCATTTTCCTGGAGCCAGTTGTAAATTTTCAATCCGGTCCCTTTTTCAAAATAGGAATTATTCAGATTATTAAAATCCATATCCGTTCCCCAGTGGTGGCGGGAAGTTCCGGGCATAGAACTATATTCCAAAATTTTCAGGGCACGGGTTTTGGAGTCCGGGATAGTTTTGGATAAATTTTTTCCATCCACCAATCGCTGTCCATTCCACTTACCTTCCCAGATGCGTTTTTGATGAGCGAAGGGGCGCGTAGCAGATATTATTTTCAGAGATATATTATCTTTTTTGGCAGCGTCATACATTTTAACGAAGGCTTCGTAGGCTTCTTTTCGCAGCCACATATTATCGGAGGAAGCATGCTTCGTACTCAGCCGGACGAAATCGCCGTGCTGCTTGACCAGAAACTTGCCCATTAAATAATCGGATGGAATATTGCTTTTCACAGGTTCCTCTTTTTCAGGTTCAGGATTTGTATTGACGACTTTGGGTTCGGGCTTTGATTTGGCGGGGGAAGTATCAACGATTGGCTCAGGCGCAGAAGTCGTTCCGCCACAACTCCAAAAGACAACAATCATTCCTATCCAAAAAAGGTATTTCCAGTTCATGGTTTTTGTTTATACAACAAAGATACGGAATGTCTTAAGAATACGGAATAGGAGAATACCGGATATGCAAATATGGAAATGTTGTCAATGGGACAACTTTTATTTTTTTAGTAATTGATCGACAAAGAAATTGAGCATTTCTTCTACTTCGGAAAAGTCTTCTTTCTTCACTTTAATGTCCGTTAGTCGGGGAAGATGTTGAGCGAAGTAAATTTGGTTATTGGCCATCTCAAATAAATTACTGGCGAGGGTAATTGGGTACGGAAATTTAGGATTGATTTCTGCAATCACATCTCCTACCTTTTTAGTTAAATTTTTATAATATAAAAATAATCCTTCTTTATTTTCCTCATCTACTTTTTTGATGTGATATGCTTTACTTCCTTCTGCAATAATTATTCTATGTAAAACACTTTCATTGACATATTCGATGGAGGGATTTTCTTTGGAGGCCGAGACCATTGTAGAAATTATAATAGAAAGCCGCCGCTTGGGATCTTCTACATTGCGGGTATTGACATCGATCAAATAACTCACCCATTCCCAGTACCAGGACACCAGATACAATAACAGCATGTGCTTGTTTTCAAAATAACGATAAACAGAGGCTTCGGTAGATTGCATGTATCGCGCCAGCTTTTTAAAGTTAAAAGCCTCGAAACCAATTTCATCAATCAACAGAATGCTGTTCTCAATAATCTTTTGCCCCAGCAGGGTATCCTGTGGATCGCGAAGGTAAAGCCTCTTGTTTAATGAAATTTTTATTCCAACTGCCATGCAAATAGTAAAATAGTTCCATACAAATATAATAAAACTGAACAAAAAGGTAAAACAGATGTTAGAGAAAGTAGAAATTTTATTTGTAATAGTATTGCTATTATCATTAAAAGTTCTTTATATTTGCATCGTTGTTCTACTTAAACATCTAATAGAGCAACAATATTGCACACTATATATAAAATTTTTACCTATTTGAAAAAATAGACTGGTATTTTATTGTCTAAACTTAAAAAGAAAAGAAATGAGTAGTACGGAAAAAAGTAAAGGTATTTTCAGCAATCTGAAGTACGATGCTCCTGCTTCCATTGTTGTATTTCTGGTGGCGGTTCCTTTGTGTTTGGGGATTGCTTTAGCATCGGGGGCACCGTTGTTTTCAGGAATTATCGCAGGGATTGTTGGAGGAATTGTTGTAGGCGCACTAAGTGGATCACAATTGGGCGTAAGTGGTCCGGCAGCAGGATTAGCCGTTATTGTATTGACGGCTATTAATGAATTGGGTGCATTTGAAATCTTCCTTATGGCTGTTGTTCTGGGAGGCGTTTTTCAATTGCTCCTTGGTTTTGCCCGGGCAGGAATCATTGGGTATTATTTTCCATCTTCTGTTATCAAAGGAATGCTATCCGGGATTGGTATCATCATTATACTAAAACAAATCCCACACGCATTCGGGTATGATAAGGACTACGAAGGCAGTTTGGCCTTTGCCGCTCCGGATGGGCACAATACATTTTCACAATTGTATTATATGTTTGAAGCTGTGAGTCCGGGAGCTATTTTGATTTCGGTGCTTTCCATTGCCGTTTTAGTTTTATGGGAGCAACCCTTCATGAAGCGCATTCGGTTATTTCAAATCGTACAAGGGCCGCTTATCGTTGTTTCGCTAGGAATTTTATTGAATATATTATTCCAAAGTATGCCATCTCTTATGCTGAAAGCAGATCAAATGGTAGCGATACCCGTACCGGAAACGATTGGAGGATTTTTTGCACAATTTACTTTCCCGGATTTCAGTCAGATTACCAATTCTGCTGTTTGGATTACGGGGATTACACTGGCAGTAGTAGCCAGTTTGGAAACCTTGCTTTGTCTGGAAGCTACGGACAAGCTCGATCCATTTAAGCGAGTCTCTCCTGCGAATCAGGAACTCAAAGCCCAGGGTGTAGGAAACATACTATCAGGACTAATCGGAGGGCTGCCGATCACGCAGGTTATTGTAAGAAGTTCTACCAATATTCAATCCGGAGGAAGAACTAAGATGTCAGCAATTTTGCACGGTTTTATTTTACTTGGATGTGCGATGGCTATTCCAATGATTTTGAATCTGATTCCACTGGCTAGTTTAGCCGCTATCCTGTTTTTAGTGGGTTATAAACTGGCTAAGCCAGCCCTGTTTAAGCAAATGTATAATTTGGGACAGCAGCATTTTGTTCCTTTCATTACCACTATTTTAGGAATTGTATTCACCGATCTTTTGATGGGAATCGGAATTGGATTGGTCGTCGCCATTTTTTATGTTTTATATAATAATTATAAAAAACCATTCTTGTTTGAGTCAGAAAAACACATCAAGGATGGAACAATATGTCTGGAATTAGCCGAAGATGTCACCTTTATCAATAAGGCGAGCATACAGCGAACGTTAAGCCAAATCCCCGATGGTGCCAAGGTTATTATTGATGCTTCTAAAACCATTCACATCGATCAGGATGTCATTGAGATCATTGATGAGTTTAAAGAAAATGCAAAATTCAGAAATATCGATCTTCATTTGATTGAGGTACATTCTATTGATTTGAAAGATCAGGTAAAAGAGGTAGAACACGCCATTGCCAATAATATGATTTCTCCAAATGGAGCAGCTAAAAAAGCTGAAGTTTAGAGTATTTTTAATTTTATATAAAAATAAATACAATGGAAAATTTAAATGTAGCAACAACACAAACTGCCGAAACTCAGGCAGCCTTAACTGCGGACATGGCTATCCATCTGTTGAAAGACGGGAATGCCCGTTTTGTATCCCAACAGCCAATTGAAAGAGATCTTTCTGCTCAGGTCGAGCAAACAGCAACGGGTCAATATCCCTTTGCTGCGGTTTTGAGTTGTATTGATTCCAGGATCCCAACTGAGGTTATTTTTGACCAGGGAATCGGGGATATTTTTAATGCGAGGATAGCTGGAAATTTTGTGAATGAGGATATTCTCGGCAGCCTGGAATTTGCTTGTAAGCTGGCGGGTTCTAAAGTAATAGTCGTCATGGGACATACTTCCTGCGGTGCTGTTAAAGGAGCTTGCGATCACGCCAAGCTAGGCAACCTCACTCAGATGCTTGACAAAATTATGCCCGCAGTAGATTCGGTACAAACGGCAGAAGGCGAAGCCAGAAATTCCAGCAATCCCCGATTTGTTAATGAGGTTGCAGCTAGAAATGTAGAACTTACGATTGAAAAAATAAAATCAGAAAGTCCGGTTTTGAATGAACTTTTTGAGGCAGGAACAATTAATATCGTAGGAGCAATGTACGACGTAAAATCTGGTAAAGTCAGTTTTATATAGGTTGAGTTAGAATATGTTTTACGGGTAATAGGCATCTCCCTGCTCCTTTTTAAATAAAGGAGAGGGAGATTTTATTTTAATATAAAAATTAATTTTCATGAAAAACCTTCAACAATCACTTTTTGCACTCTTATTGTTTTTTTTGTTTTCCGGCACAGCTACTGCTCAGCAGGATGAATTTGGCAACTGGCTGATGTATTTTGGAACGAATAAATTTTCTGAAAAATGGAGTTTGCACTCGGAGGTGCAATATCGAAATCACACCCTGGCTCCGGTGAATATCGAACAGCTTCTGCTGCGTACAGGCATCAATTATCACGTAGCCAAAAATATGATGGTGACAATGGGATACGGTTATATCGCTTCGCATGATTTTGAAAGTGAACAAACGGCTCCGGAATCCAAAGAACATCGCATCTTTCAACAACTTATTTTAATTAATAAAATATCCAGATTAAAATTTGAACACCGGTATCGAATTGAGCAGCGATGGGTAAATGACGATTACAGAAACCGATTGCGGTATCGTTTGATGGTTTTTGTACCTATAAATAATAAAACAATATCTCCGGGCACTTTCTTCATTGGAGCTTACAATGAGCTTTTTGTCAATACAGAGCAAACCTTCTTTGATCGAAATCGTCTTTATGGCGCATTGGGTTATCAATTCAGTAAAAGCTTGCAAGGACAGGTGGGTTATCTCCGGCAGCGGGTAAATGCTTTTGGGAAAGATTATCTTCAGTTCGCCGTTGTTTTTAATCCGGATTTTAGGTCAGCGGATTAAATATATTTATTTGTCAGAACCATGATTTTCCTGATTAAAGGATTACCCTGATTTTTTTTAGCGAATCTTCGATTCGCTTTTTTCTTGTTCATCTTGTAAATCGAGCGAATCAGGGTTCTGACCATTCCATTCCGACAAAATGATTATATTTAGATCATGTTTAAACTCCTGAGTTGGTATTCTTATAAAGGGTCTTACCTGAGGATAAAGGTAGCGGCGTTGATGTTTGCTTTTGCTATTTTACTGGGGACGCTGGGGTTTATGTATTATGAAAATTACTCTTTAAATGAGGCATTTTACATGACTATGATCACCATTTCTACGGTGGGTTATACAGAGGTAAAACCGCTGAGTGAAACGGGGCGGAATTTTGCGGCCTTTCTGATTTTGATAAACATTGGTATTTTTGCTTATGCGGTTTCGGCGTTTACGCATTACGTCGTGCAGGGAGAAATTTTTAAAACCATTCATAAAAATTACGTGCAGCGAAAAATAGATCAACTCCACAATCACATTATCCTTTGCGGCTATGGTCGCTACGGGCACAGTGCCGTGGATAATTTTGTGAACCACGATTTGCCTTTTGTGGTGATCGAACAAGCAACGGATAAAATCGAGGAAATCCAACAAGGAGCCGCGCCTATTCTTTACGTGGAAGGCGATGCCACCCATGACGAAATTCTCCAGCAAGCCGGGGTGGAACGCGCCAGTGCTCTCGTCACTGCCCTGCCCGATGACACAAATAATCTTTTCATCGTCCTGACGGCCCGGCAAATGAACAAAAAATTAAATATAATAAGTCGGGCCATATCTCCCAAGGCCAAGAAAAAATTATTGCTCGCCGGAGCCAATCACGTCATTCAGCCGGATCAGATCGGTGGTTTCTTCATGGCTACGCTGGTCAACAAACCGCACACGATTGAGTTTTTTAATTTTATAACGGATAAGTACCACGCGGATATGGGTTTTGAGGAAGTGGCGTATGAAAGTGCGAAGCCGGAATTTAAAAACAAAACTATAAAAGATTTACAAATACGAAAAAAGACCGGAGCGAATGTCATCGGTTACAGCAATCCCGAAGGCAAATATTTTATTAATCCAAAACCGGAGACGGTATTTGCTCCCGGATGTAGCTTGATCGTGCTGGGGAATGAGGCGCAGTTGAAAGCGTTTTGTGGGTATATGAAGTAATTACCCATAATTTATAATAATTGAACTTAAATAATTACCCGCCGAGAAAAGAATGTGCTTATGGTCTGGCAT
>JAHDCK010000375.1 GCA_020629915.1 Saprospiraceae bacterium | reverse complement strand
GTGATTTCATTTGGTCATTATATTTTATGGTTCTGGCGCAGATATGCCATATTTTGAAAATATGGCATATCTCAAATTAAATCACTAAATGAAATCATCTTGAACCAAACTTTTCCGGCAGGGCAAACGCATTTAAAATCATAATTGTCATTTGTTAAATCCGAAACGCACTTGTACTGACCAAAGCGTCAGTAGTGGAGGTTTTGATAAATGGTCTTTTGCAAGGTATTTTTATGAACACAAGTTACAAAAGACCATTTATCGGCCCTCTGGTTCCCTTCGGGTTAACAAATGAAATTGTATATCTTTTACTGATTTTTCCGGTGGGAACCATTTCTCTCTTTTTGTTATTTGTATTTTGTTACTTATTTATTTTATAATAAAAAAATAAAAATACGAATAAAATGATCCTCTGCCTGGATGTGGACTACAAAACGAACAAAGCACAAACCGCCGGAATCCTCTTTAGCAACTGGACAGATGAAACGGGAGTCAGCGACCTAAAAGTAGTGACGAGTCCCATTGCACCATACGAATCCGGGCAATTCTACAAAAGAGAACTTCCTTGCCTGATGGCTCTGGTAAAAAAAGTCCACGTTCCACCAGATTTCATTGTAGTGGACAGCTATGTCTGGCTGGCAAAAGATAAAAAAGGAATGGGAGCTTACCTGTATGAAGCACTTGATGGTAAAATTCCGGTGATTGGAGTGGCCAAAAAGAAATTCCTTAAAGCAGCCGAGGTAGAACAGGAAATCCTGAGAGGAGAAAGCCAAAATCCATTGCTGATCACAGCTGCCGGAATAGAAACGGCAAAAGCCGCTGATTTCATCCGGCAAATGCACGGGGAATTTCGCGTCCCCACTCTGCTAAAAGAGGTAGACGCGCTTTGCCGCAACTGGGAATAAAAAAAAGCCGGAAGAAAAATTCATTGCTTCCGGCTTTTTTAATTTATATGTGATTTTATTTTTTATTTAAATTGTATTTCAACCCGCTATAACTTTTCAGTACAGCCTTCACAGAACCTACCGAAACCGGAGATTCTATCAACAATGGAATTTTATTCCCGTCATTAGAGGCCCAAACATTCATCTCTGCACCTTCCTCAAATACCTCACCCGTAATTAATTCCGGAGATAATTTGATAGCATCAAAAGTTCCTAGTCCCTTGACTTTTTTAGTTTCCGTTCCGGCATATTTTACATTGAGCGACCACTCCTGTTTGTCCATAAATACCTTTACAGGAATGCGCTCACCGGAATACATATTCTGAAAGTCCATATTTCTAACGTAGTAAATAGCCGATAACACATCGTGCATACAACCGCTTACATCATAATGACGCATTCGGGAATCTGTTCGGCTTTTGCCTCTTTGAGAACTTACCTTATAGCCATTTTGGTTGAATTTCAATTCGTCAAACAATTTATACCCGCCTTCATGGACATCCCGAATAGCGTGAACCGGCAACAAGGTTTCTTTATCTACATAGACATCGTATTGATCCCTGACCTTGTAAAACCATTCGTAGGAAGCATAAGTCCGACCAGTTGCCCGGATGTGGTAACGTTCCCCAAGGTCTCTGACTTTGAATTTGACTTCTCCGGCAGACAACCACACAAAATTCCAGTTATAGTATAATTTATAAACGATTTCTTCTCCATCCTCAAATGCCTCATTCTCCACCGAACAGATATTATCTACCGATTGGCCAAAGGTAGCATCCGGCGTTTTGAAGGCAACCAGGGTCAGTACCATCAGGCACAAAATCCCTTTTTTAAATGTTTTAATTATCATAGCCAAGTGTTTTAGATACATTAATTCTAGTAATAAAAATCATACCAAGCAAGGCCGGTAAGATTAAATTAACAAACCACAAACTAAACGTAGAAGCCAGGATCGCTATTTCGTTGGGAGAGAAAATCCCCCAGACATCCAAAGCTAATTTTCCACGAATCAACAACCCCCAAAGTGCCGGGAGCGGTATACTCGTTTGTACCAAAAAAATAAAAGCAATACACATAAAACCCTGAAAAACAGGCACTTCTATATTAAAAAACTGAAGCAAGCAATAATATTGTAAACTATACACCATATACCGCACCACCGCTAATCCCAAAGCATGAGTCAGTTCTGTACTCGTGTATAATTTGAGGAGTTCGAGGTGACGTACACCACGTTTTAGGTAGGGAATTCGGCGTACAATCGGGATGGCCAGATCGACATTGTAATAACAAAACTTTAACAGCAAGATTAACAAAATAGCGATAAAAAGCATCCCGCCCCAGGCATACCCGGTAATGCCCCGGTACGCTGCGACAAAGTACATCATTCCCACCAATCCGAAACTCAGCAAGGTACTTAACTGAGCAAAACTGCCCACTAGTGTCGCTACAACTGATCGCCATCGGTTTTCAGGCTTGACCAGCAATACCCGTCCGCCATACTCTCCTACCCGGTTTGGCGTAAAAACGGAAAGGGTTACGCCTGCCATGACTCCGGTAAAAGCTGTCCAGAGGGTTAGGTGTTCTACCTTTTTGAGTAGAATGCGCCATTTTTGGGTTTCCACCAGCCAGTTTGCAGGCATTAAAAGTACAGCCAAGGCAAGGAAAGGCCACTGGTCTGAAGAAAGATTGAGCAGAAACTCTGCCCAGATTTCATCTATATTTTCCTTGGAAAAAACCTGATCATACAGGACATAAATCAGTAGCAAAAAGACGATAATCTTCAAGGTCCAGCCAAGTGTCCGATTTTTTGCAAGTTGTTTTAATTGAGTTTGGATAAGATAGATTTTGAAACAAATTTTTTCAACAAATTTGTTTTTAATTATTAGAAACCCTAAATTGCGAAAAATATTTTTAATTGAATAAAATAAAGAGTCATAGAATAATCGGAGTTGATCCGGGCACAAATTTTCTGGGTTATGCTGTGTTGGAAATCATAGATAACCACCTTCAGGTTTTGGAAATCGGGGTATTGAACATGGTGCACCGGGAAAATCAGGCAGATAAGCTCAAGGATATTTTTGAAAAAGTCCAACAGGTCATCAAGCGATTTAAGCCACAGGAATTAGCCATTGAAGCACCCTTTTTTGGCAAAAATGTACAGTCCATGCTCAAGCTCGGTCGGGCACAAGGCGTGGCTATGGCTGCTGCTATCACCAAGGGCGTTACTGTTACGGAGTATTCTCCTAAAAAAATTAAACTTTCGGTAACCGGAAATGGCAATGCTGCTAAAGAGCAGGTAGCCGCTATGTTAAGTCATATCTTAAAATTCTCTCTCAAAGAATTTCCGCTGGACGCCACCGATGCGCTTGCGGCTGCCCTTTGTCATCATTATCAAAGTAAGGGATTAAAAAAAGGACAGAAAAAATACAGCGGTTGGAGCAGTTTCGTCAAGGATAACCCCAACCGCAAAATCAGTTAACTGCTTGTTTAATTGCTGCGGCTAATTCAGTCATTTCTTGCTGGGCAAACTGCAATTTGGGTTTTGCAAAATTTATATCTCCAATTTCATTGAGGGGCACTAAGTGCACATGAGCATGTGGTACTTCTAACCCAATCACAGCTACTCCAATCCGCTGGCAAGGTACAATCTGCTCAATTCCTTTCGCAACCTTTTTAGCAAAAACCATCAAGTCTCCCAGCAAGTCATTCTCCAGGTCAAAGATGTAATCTACCTCCTTTTTTGGAATGACAAGTGTGTGTCCTTTAGCTAAAGGATTAATATCTAAGAACGCCAGATAGTTATCTGATTCAGCAATTTTATGGCAGGGAATTTCTCCGTTTACAATGCGGGTAAAAATGGAAGGCATTTAAATATTGATTTCTAAAACTTCAAATTTAATATCTCCACGCGGAGTCTGTACAGTGGCAATTTCTCCTACTTTTTTACCCAACAATCCTTGTCCGATTGGGGAGGTCACAGAAATTTTCTTCGCTTTTAGATCCGCTTCCGATTCCGAAACCAATTGGTAAATCATTTCTTTTTCGGTTTTCAGATTTTTAATCGTCACTTTAGTAAAAACCAGTACCTGATCTGTATTCAATTGACTTGCATCCAGGATTCTTGCATTCGACATTTGTTTTTCCAGGTCATTGATTTTCAGTTCCAACAATCCCTGTGCATCTTTTGCAGCATCATATTCTGCATTCTCAGACAGATCTCCTTTTTCTCTGGCTTCTGCGATGGCTTTTGCAGCTTCTCTTCTCCCAGTAGTTTTCAATTCTTCCAGCTCAGCCTTCAGTTTTTCATATCCTTCTTCGGACATATAATTATATTTCATAAAAATGTTATTTTAATGATAAAAAAAGAATATTGAGTGTAGATATTCGGCTACACTCAATATTCTTGTTTAAAAACGACTAAAAAACGCTCCCCATTTGGGAAGCGTTTAGTTTCTTATTTCAACCAAGATACAAAATCTTCTATATAAAACTACTTTTTGTAGAATAAAGTTCTGAGAAGTTAAAAAAAAGGCCGCCTCTATGAGACAGCCTTTCAAGTAAAATATCTAACTAAAAACCTAGAGGTTCAGTCGAATCCCAATGTTGTGAGTTCCACCAAAAGGATC
>JAHDCK010000374.1 GCA_020629915.1 Saprospiraceae bacterium | reverse complement strand
CTTAGCAGCCTAAATTTAGCCACAATTTAAGGAATAAAAAAAGGCGATAACTCAATTTGAATTATCGCCAATAAAATTTTTTATATAAAAATTACGCTTGTAATGGTGGAATACGCAATACCTGACCCGGATAAATTAGATTTGGATCTTCCAGCATTGGCTTATTCGCTTCAAAGATAACTTTGTATTTCATCGCATCTCCATAGTAGGTTTTTGCAATTTTAGAAAGAGAATCACCTCGTTCTACTGTGTGGAATTTGGCTTCTGCTTTTTTGCGCTCTTCTACGGCGGCTTCTGCGATTTCAAGGTTGTCTTCTACCTGAGCGATGCCATTCACATTACCTAAAGCAATAATAATTTTTTCCTTGTCAGCTCTGGATTGAGTGATTCCAGAAACAGATACGCGTTCATCACTAACTGTAATGTCAAGATAATCTACTTCAAGACCTAAGCCTTTGATCATACCTTCCATCAGACGTGCTTTTTCTGCATCTCTTTCAGCGTCGGTTATTGTTTCTACTCTGGCTTCCGGTGTTGTTGTTTTTTTATTTCGGTTAAACAGTTTTGCACCTGCATTTTTAATAAAAGAAAATAATCCCATGATGTTTGAAATTTTAAGGGTTCTACAAATAGAATGTTTTATTAACAATGATTGGACGCAATTATGAGTTTGCGTCACAGTAATGTAATTCAAATTCGAGGGCGAATTTAAATGTTTATTTTATCATTTTTAGGGTTCTTTTACAAATCCCTTAAAAATGAAAGCTGCAATACTTGAAAAATTCAGTCGTCGCTCCTTTGTTTTCTTAGACCATAAATATCTAAATTAAAAGCCTGCCTATTTCGCTTCCAAGGGATTTGTCAAAGAAGGATTTTTATAAACGGACTCAATTTCATCTAAAACTTCAAATAAAACGGAAGGATCGAGGCTGCTGACCAACTGGCTTCGGTAGTATTTGATATTTCTCAATCCTCGGAAGTAATTGGTGTAATGGCGACGCATTTCCAAAATACCCAGGCGTTCACCTTTCCATTCCAAAGAGTGTTTTAGGTGTTGGCGGGCAGCGTCCACCCGTTCAGAAATCGTAGGCGGAGGTAATATTTCACCTGTTTTAAAATAATGTTTAATCTCCCTAAAAATCCAGGGATAACCAATACTTGCCCGACCGATCATAATGCCATCCACGCCGTACCGCTCCCGGTAGAGCTTCGCTTTTTCGGGGCTGTCGATATCGCCATTGCCGAAGATGGGGATTTTTACCCTTGGGTTTTCCTTGATTTTGCCGATGAGGGTCCAGTCTGCTTCGCCTTTGTACATCTGCTTGCGGGTGCGCCCATGAATGGCCAGTGCTTGGATGCCTACATCCTGCAAACGCTCTGCTACAGACTCGATGTACTTGGTTTTATCATCCCAGCCCAGGCGGGTTTTTACGGTGACGGGTTTGTTGGTACGCTTGACGATGGCCTCCGTCAGCCGAACCATTTTATCAATGTCCTGCAAAATACCAGCTCCAGCTCCCTTGCAAACCACCTTTTTTACCGGGCAGCCGTAATTAATGTCAATGACTTCGGGGTTGGCTTCTTCCACAATTTCCGTAGCGCGCACCATAGAGTCGAGGTTGGCGCCGAAGATTTGGATACCGATGGGGCGCTCCTCCTCGTAGATGTCCAGTTTCTGAACGCTTTTGGTGGCATCCCGGATTAGACCTTCTACAGATATAAATTCTGTATACATCATATCACAACCCTGCGCCTTGCACAAAGCACGGAAGGGCGGATCACTCACGTCTTCCATTGGGGCGAGCAACAAGGGACATTCTCCTAATTCTACGGGACCGATTTTTACCATGATATAATTTTAATCAAATCTTATACAACAGGATTGAAAGATTTGTTCCATTTTAGGGGAAAAATAAAACCTGCGTATCTTTATCGCAAAATTACAAATTCTAATATGGAAAATCATCACCAAGATGAAGTCAATTCCCTGGGTGCGCCTCAAGAGGAAAAACCTTCCGCTTCTAAATGGTTTATGCAGCTGGTTATGTTGGTGGCTATTTTAGGAGTGGCCTATGTGATTGGTAATATACTGACGCTTGCAGGGGCACTGGCGACGGGTATGGATTTGGAGACGTTAATGCAGGGGCTTTCGGAAGATAGTCCGGCATCAGATCGGAACAGCATTCGCTATCTTTTATTAGTGACTCACCTGATGGTCTTTATTTTACCCGCTATTGTGTTTGGGTATATTTTTTATAGAAATCGCTCCTGGTGGTTTTATAAAATGGAGAAAATGCCCTCAATTGTACATCTGGGATTGGCTGTTTTGATCATTTTTTGTGCCTTTCCTTTGGTGCAGTACACGTATTTTCTTAATAAAATGATTCCCTTGCCGAGTATTTTAATAGAAATGGAGGAAATGGCGATGCAATTGACAGAATCGCTTTTGGTCATGGATACGCCCTGGGAGTTGATTTTGAATTTGATTGTGGTAGCAGTAATTCCGGGGATTGGGGAGGAATTGATTTTTAGGGGGGGAATTCAGCAGTTGTTGGGTAAAATTATGAAGAACCAACATGTCGTAATTTGGTTAACGGCCTTTTTCTTTAGTGCTTTTCACTTGCAGTTTCAGGGATTTATTCCGAGAATGTTGCTGGGAGGAGTTTTGGGTTATTTATTTTACTGGTCGGGCAGTTTGTGGGTGGCCATGTTTGCCCACTTTGTGAATAACGGGACACAGGTTTTGATGCAATATCTTTTTGCTCATAAAATCTCTGAACTCAATTTGGAGGAAATGGAATCCGTTCCTTTTCCGGTGGTAATGGTTTCATTGCTTATTTTAATTGGATTGTTTTATCTATTGTGGAAAATGCGGGATACTTCCGAAGAAATAAAATTGGCTAAACATGAGTGATGACTGGCAGATGATATACAGTGCGCCTTTTGAATATGAAGTTAGTATTTTAAAAGGTAAACTGGAACATGAAGGGATTCCGGCTTTTATTTTAAATAGAAAAGATTCGGCTTACCAGACCTTTGGAGAAGTGGAACTGTACACAAAGCGGGAATTTTTGCTTCGCGCCCTTCAAATTGTAAAAGCCCATAAAGAAGAAGAATGAGTAGTACCTTACAAACCCGTGTGACTACGGCTGTATTATTTGCAGGAGTGGTTATTGGCGGGATATATGCCCATCAATATACCTATCTCGCTTTACTGGGGCTTATCGGTAGTATGTGTCTTTTAGAATTTTTAGATCTGGTTTTAAATAAGGCACAAGGGGCCAACAGGATTCGGAAAGTTTTTGGGATTGTCCTGGGACTGAGTTTATTTGGGCTGGCTATTTGTTCTGTTATGTGTCCGCGGGAGGGGAATTTATTATATAAGTATTTATTGGGAGGTTGGATTCCGTTATTGTTTTTGATATTATTATTTGAGTTATTTAATGTTTCGCCTCATCCCTTTCAAAATTTTGCCTGGTTGGTTGCGGGTATTTTTTATTGTATTGTTCCTTTTAGTTTGCTGGTGTTGGTTTCGGTGAAGTCTAATACATATTTACCAAATATTGTAATGGGTTTGCTCGTTCTCGTTTGGGTGAATGATTCCTTTGCCTATTTGGGTGGATCGAGAATAGGAAAAACACCTTTATTTCCTCGTATTTCACCCAAGAAAACCTGGGAAGGATCAGTTTGCGGTGTGATCGGAACACTTCTTTTTGCTTTCGGACTTTCGTATTTATTTTTAGAATTATCGGCGATAAACTGGATGGTTTTGGGATTGATTACCGTTGTTTTTGGTTCCCTGGGCGATTTGGTGGAGTCCATGTTGAAGCGAAGTTTGAAAATAAAAGATTCGGGAAATCTGCTGCCGGGACATGGTGGAATGCTGGATCGCTTTGATGCTTTTCTGTTTTTACTGCCCTTTGCCTGTGGGTATTTGATGTGGGTGATGTAATCCTTTGTCACAAATATTCGACCTTTTATCGGGAAAAAGCATTGAATCATATCATAGAAATAACTTTATTAACGTTATTTTTGTTAGTTTTACAGCCCATTTTACACAACCCAAGAATGGTTATCCTATGATAATTAAAGTTCACAAAGAAGGACATAAAATTCTGGGGCTACTCTTCGGAATTTTATTGATAATTAATCTAATTGTATATTACTTTTCACCAGGATTACAATTAGTGGCTGCTGTATTGTCAACAATAGCAATATTTGCAGTGATCATGTTTTTCCGCAATCCCAACCGGGAGATTCAACTGACGGATAATAATATCATCTACGCTCCGGCTGATGGCAGGATTGTCGTCGTGGAAGAAGTGTACGAACCCGAATATTTTAATGATAAAAGATTGCAGGTTTCCATCTTCATGTCCCCTGCAAATGTGCATGTCAATCGCACACCTGTTAGCGGCATAATCAATTACTTCCGCTACCATCCGGGCAAATACCTGGTAGCCTGGCATCCTAAATCTTCTACGGAAAACGAACGCACAACTATCGTGATTGATAATGGTGATGCTGAAATTTTGCTTCGTCAAATTGCCGGAGCAATGGCCAAGCGCATCGTCAATTACTTTGATGAAGGCGAAGAAGTAGA
>JAHDCK010000373.1:2570-4614 GCA_020629915.1 Saprospiraceae bacterium | reverse complement strand
TCTGTAAATGCACCTCCCGTTTTATTATTTTCTAAATATAAAATTCCAAAAAGATGATTCATAAAAAAGATAGGGCTGCACAGAACAGATTTGGTTTTGTTTTTTATAATATAATTATCTTTATTAAATAAATTGTCTTTCAACGCTTCGTCGAGTACGATATCTTTTTTGTTTTTAATTATATGTTCAATTATTTTATGAGATAATAAATCAGAATTTTTATAAGAAATATTTTGCATGGTTGATAATTCCTCTCCGTCTGCAACCGTTTGAATCAAAAAATCATCTCCTTCTTTCAATAGCAAAATTCCTCGATCAGCTCCGGCGTTCATAATGGTTATTTTCATCATGGTTTTAAACAGGGCATCCATTTCGATATTTTCAGAAATTGCCCGATGGGATTTGATCAAAGTTTGTAAGTCGAGATTCATTTCCGGGTTACTGGAAGAGAATCCCGTGTGGGTAGTTGTGGTTGTTGTTTTTTGTATCGGCTCAGCTTCATTTAAAAACTCATATTTATCCCGAAGCATTTTAATAATGCCAAAGGCTTCCCATTCCTCGTAGAGTTGAACGGTTTTTTTCATGCCCTGTTCTCCGGCTTCGGTCAAGCCATTTCTTAGGTAGCATTGCGCCATTCGCCGATGAATAAAAGACCCGAAGTGCATCCAGTCATTTTCATGAGCGAACTGATAAGCATCGTTGTATTTTTTGAGGGCTACTCCCACTTTTCCACTATGGTCAGCATATTCCGCTTCCATCATCCAGTACCAGAAGGAATAGTTGTTTGGATTATAGTCATATAATTTTTTAGTGTATTTAAACGCTGTTTTCATGACCTTCCTGATCTTCCGCTTGGGAATATCTGTTTCCATCCGCAATAAATCTGAAGCAGCAAAGAAGACATGAAACTCCGATCGGTCCCGACTTGGTAATGAACCTCCTGCACTAAAATAGGGCTTACCTTCATGGTAACTCTGCCAGGATAAAAGCGGTTCGTCTAATTCACCAAATTTATAAACCTGCGCAAAATAATAACTAACAATATTATTGTTTACCCCACTATCCAGACTTCGTTGTAAACAAGTTTCCGGGCTTATTAAAAGCCCATCTGTTGTAAATTCTTTTGGTTTTTGCCCGTAAAGTGCTGCGCTCCAATTGTAATTGTTATATAAGTTATCGATATAAGCGTGAAATTTTAAATTGGCGATTTTCTTTAAATTTTCTTCTACGGTTTTCACGACATAACTCATTTTTAAATTTTGAGGCATTAAAGGTTCTGCGATATAGGAATTGGCTATGTAGAATATGTCTCCTCCCTGAACTGCAAATTTTCGTGCGGTTCTAAACAGTGGACCGAGTTCGTTCCAGTGGCAATCGTGGTGGTGGAGCAGAATGCCATGTTGGCCCAATATGCGGGGCGTAAACCGAATGTCATTTTCTCTTTTACTAATTGTCATGGCTAGTTCCCCCAACCTTTTTGAAGACTTATAATCCTGAAACTGATCATTTAATACGACACCCAAAATAATAAATGAACTGGCGGCTTCTACCATTAATCCTTTGCGAATACTGAGTTGGACAACTTCCATGGTGATGTATCCCATCAGTGCTTCGTTTCCGGTTATATAAGCTGCCGGAGCCATTTCAGCTAATACCTGAATATAAGCCATGACCTCAGGGTCATGCGTTATTTCTTTGCTAAGTATTTGTTCGTTGGTGTTACGACTCAAGAGGTAACGGGTGTATAATAGTTTTTTGACAATGGCCAGTTGTCCCGGGTTAAATTTTATGTTAAAACCTATCTTTGCCAGTTCATGGATGGTTTCCTTAGTCGCTTCTGTTATGTTTTCTACGATTAAATTATTCTTCAAACGCAATCCCAGAATTTCTAAGCGATCGACTTTTGAAGTGGCTTTACCCAACAAAAGATTGGTATAATCTTTTGCCAGAGAAAGCCGTTTAGTAAGGTAAGCGCTCTGGGCTGCATTTTTATATAACTCGGTGGTCAACTCAGGATTCTTTTCCCAGGTATTTTCCGGTAGCA
>JAHDCK010000373.1:0-2470 GCA_020629915.1 Saprospiraceae bacterium | reverse complement strand
TTATATAACTCGGTGGTCAACTCAGGATTCTTTTCCCAGGTATTTTCCGGTAGCAGAGTCAAGGCATTGTGGAAATAATTAAAGGCAGCTTTGTAGGCAATAGAGCTAAGTGCTTTTTTTCCTGCCTTGTTATTTAAGTTCAAAATGAGGCGTTTTTCTTCTTCCTTCTCTATTAAAGGGATGGCTTGATTATAATGCCGTACCCAGTCGATTAAGACCTCTTCTTTTTTCTGTTCGGAACTTTCACTACCTATAATTCGAGCAACTTTAAGATGTGCCTGCTGCCTGTTGGCTTCCTCCATCATATCATAAGCTGATTGCTGGATGCGATCATGTTCAAACTTATACCGCACACCAAAATCTTCGTTTTCAATGACCAATTTATATTCCCGGCTGACGGGACTTATCAATTCCAGTTTCAACGCATCCCGCAATGCTTCATTGGCTTCTTCAGCCGTTCTTTCACTTACAGCAGCCAACGTTTTTAAATCAAAAACATTTCCAATACAAGCAGCAAATTGCAAAAGATTCTGCGTTTCCTGTGGAAGCGTTTTTAGTTTATCCGTCAGGAAAGCAACGATGTTTTCAGATTGTTTTAATTCCTGAATTTTAGAAATATCCCAATCCCATGTTTTTTTTGTTGTATTAAAAAATAATAACCCTGCATTAAAAATAGCCTTTAGCAATTCATGAATGTAAAATGGATTCCCGCCCGTTCGGGTGAAAATGACTTCTGAAAGCGGAGCTATATCTTCAAGGGATTGCTTCATGGAATCTGAGAGCAAAGCGGAAACATCTTCTGGTTTTAAAGCGGAAAGGTGAAGCGATTCAATGGATTTGTGTTTTTCAATTTCATTTTTCACCAAGGTGAAAGGATGATCTTCGCCTATTTCATTGTCCCGGTAAGCACCCACGATGAGTAGATATGGAAACTCCCGGATCATCAACTCCTGAATCAATCGAGCTGAAGAGTCATCGCACCATTGCAGGTCATCGACAAAAATGACAAGCGGATGTTCTTTCTGGGCAAAGATCCTGATGAATTGCATTAGGGTGATGAAAAAACGATTCTCACTTTCCTTGGGATTTAACTCTGGCAATGGGGGCAACTCACCGAGGAGATTTTCCATCTCAGGAACGAGGTCAATCATCAAGGCAGCATTCATTCCCAATGTGTCGAGAATGGCTTTTTTATAATTTTGAATTTTTTCATGGGATTCCGCCAAAATATTTTCTAACAATTCGGAGAACGCCAAAGCAAAAGCATTAAAAGGGACATCTACCTGAAATTGATCGAATTTCCCCGATATAAAAAACCCTCTTTTTTCTACAATAGATTTTTGTAATTCTCTTACTAGAACAGATTTACCCGTTCCGGCAGAACCACCCACCAGCATTAGGATATTTTCGCCCTGATTGGATTGCTCAAAAGCATTTTGAAGTAAACCAATTTCATGGGTACGCCCATACAATTTTTCAGGGATTCTAAATCGCATCTCAACATCTCCTCCTCCGGGTTGGAAGGTGCCGTTTTCTTTTCCTGCTTTACAAATTTTTAAATCATGAACGACTCCGATAGCAGATTGATAACGGGCTTCTACATTTTTTGCCGTGAGTTTATCAATGACCATTTGAATGGATACAGGAACATCCTTGCAAAACTCACTTATCCGTGGAAGCTCTTGAGTGATATGTGCATGGATCAACTCCAGAGGGTCTTTAGATTTGAAAGGTTGCTGGTTGGTCAGCATTTGGAAAAAGGTAATTCCCAAAGCGTAGAGATCTGTTCGGTTATCTGTAGCACGATTCATTCGCCCGGTTTGCTCCGGCGAAATATAGGAAAGGGTTCCTTCCAGTTCATTGCTGATGTAGGAGTTTAAGCGGTCGTAATGCAACTGTGAAGATATTCCAAAATCAATAATATTTATCTGATGGTTTTCTGTATCGTAAATAATATTGTAGGGATTAATGTCTTTATGAATTACATTATTAGAATGAATCTCTGCCAGGGTTTCCGCAAGTTGGATGGCAATATCGAGGAATGCATCAACGGAAAATTTTCCATCCTTCAAAAAATTGGCAAGGGTTTTCCCCGGAGCATTTTCTAAAATGAGAACCGGCAGATCATTTTTGATTTCCAGTGCTAGGGCTTTTCTGACTCTGGGAATATCCAACTTAGAGAGCAGTTGATACTCGGATTTTATCCGGGCGATTTCGCGGATGTTCTGACTTTTTGCAGCACTTGTTTTAAGGATAACTTCTTTTTGAGTTGAAGTATCCATTGCCTTGTGAATGAGGGTTGATTCTCCGTGATGGATCGTCGTCAGTATTTCAAATTGGGGTAAGTGTTCTAAAGTTTTCAATTTTTCGGGATTTTAGTTAGGTGATTTCAAAGATAAAAAAATAGGACAAAATGCCTCATCGATCTTTCTGTTTTCCCACACCTTTATCATTATTTCATTTTAAGTTA
>JAHDCK010000372.1 GCA_020629915.1 Saprospiraceae bacterium | reverse complement strand
AAAATCGTGTATGATGTGCCAGAATCCCGGAAATTGGTATAAAAACAAAGCGTCCCGTGGAACCTACGTTTCACGGGACGATAAAGCGGAGAAGGAGGGATTCGAACCCCCGGTAGGCTCACACCTACGCTGGTTTTCAAGACCAGTGCATTCAACCGCTCTGCCACTTCTCCGGTTGATAAATGTCACTTTCATTTTAAAGTGCGTGCAAAGATAATACCTGCACCTCAAAAAGTAAAACCATTTCTACTAAAAAAATAGTTCCTTTAAAATTGAGTTTTTATAAAAAATCTGCAGGTAAATTTTGAAAATTTAGGTAGAGTTTTATAACTTAAATCATCAAATAACACCTAAATTATGAAAAACCAACTTTCCCTCCTCCTCCTCGGGGCTTTTCTGGCCGTGGTGCCTTCCCTGTGTTTGTCCCAAAACTCTATTGAAACCTATGAAGTAAATACCCGCGAAATGACCCTTCGCTCTGGTCCGGGAATTGAGTATCCCGTTATTCTAAAACTGAAAAGATCGGATATTATAGAAGTCAAAAGTAAAACCAACATCCAATGGTGGGAAGTCCAATCTGCTAATGGCCAAAGAGCCTTTGCTTATCAAAAATTTTTGAAGCGCGTCGCCTATCAAAAACTGGAGGATCAAAAAAAATGGCAACCTGCTCCCCTCCCCTCCGGCCAGGTGAATTGTGAAAATCATCCTAATCTCAAAGATAAAAATCTCCAAAATCACCTCCGAATTGAAGTCCAGCGAGATTATGATGTATTAGTAAAAATTGTAGACATTAATCTCAACGAAAGTATCCGGACAGTTTATATCCCTGCTCAGACGACTTATACCATTCGCAATATACCCCAGGGACAATACCGCATCAAAATGGCCCAGGGAAAAAACCTCATGACGCTTAGGGAAGATAACTGTGTTTATAAATTTAAAACGGATGGACGCTACCTCAAAGCCTCTGGCATTCTCGATTTTACCGCTTCTGTAATTACTGAAGCAGCCGGGCCTAACAATCGCAGGACGATTACTCAGTACCCAAACCATGAAATTAAATTATATACAACACATACTATTATTTCTGGCGGAAACTTTGGGTTGCACTCTATTTCTGAAGGGGAATTTAATTTTTAATTATAAATAAAATCAATACTCTAATAAGGTGTAAGCAACCAGTTTTGCTATCCCGGTCAGTCCTTCGTAATTAATTTTATCATAATCATCTGTGGGTTTATGATAATCTTGGTGCTCCGGACCGGAGAAGAACATAAAGGGAACACCTTTGGAAGCAAAGGAATAATGATCGGATCGAAAGTAGACATTATTAAAATTTGAGGTATCAGGAGGGTCAAATGCCAACTGAATATTGAAATCTTTTGCAAGTTTTTTTAAAGGTAAATACAATTTCATATCTGTCATTAGCTTATACCTCTTTTCACCATTTCTCTTTACATCCGGCCGGCCAACCATATCCATATTCAACATATATCTCATTTCTTTCAAGGGAAAGGCCGGCCTTTTTGCATATATATTTGAACCAATCAAACCCAATTCTTCAGCGGCAAAGCCGACAAAAATGTAATGATATTTGGGTTGCCAACCTAGTTTTTTGAGGGCCATTAAAGTTCTTGCAGATTCGATCAGAGCCGCCGTACCCGAGGCGTTGTCATCTGCCCCGTTATAAATTCCAGCTGAAAATTTTCTGGAAAAACGAGGATCAAATCCTTTGCCTACATGATCGTAGTGCGCACCGATCAGTATGTGTTTGGCATTTGGATTTGGGCTTTTTATCATTCCGCAAATATTAGCGGAAGCGTTGGAGACTCCACTGATTTGTAACTTCCATATAGGTTCATCAACTTCATTGACCCAGGCCGTTTCCGCTATTTTTTTATATGCTTTTCTTTTTAATTTTAAAATTTTCCTCACATCAGATTCTGCCAGATAAAGGATGGGCAAAAAATCTTTTGCATTGTTTTCCTTGGGAGCTAAAAACCCTCCTCTCGTTCCCATTATTAATTTCTCATTAGAAATTCTTGCCTTTTCCGCAGGCATTATCAATCCTTTTCCTTTAAAATCTTTTATAAATTTCATCGTGGTCCTTAGGGAAAACTCGCGGGAGGGATTAGGGTCTGGTAAGAGCAAAAGAAACTTTCCGCTGATGTTGTCTTTTAGATTTTGAAGGATGGAAGGCTCGGTTAATCCTTTTGCGGTCACTACAATTACCGGGCAGTTTTTGATTTCCCAATTTTCCCCATACAAATAGTTAACCAGAAATATTTTATTATTATTATCAATATGTCTTCCTGCCCATGTCAGGGAGATGGGTTTCCTTTTACTTAATTTTCCGGGAGTATAAAAAAATTGATGGTAAGTATTCAATAATTCAAATGCTGGTTCCAACCCTATTTTCTTAAACTCTTTCACGATATATTCCGCTGCCAAATATTCTCCCTCCTGCCCGGTTCCCCTGCCGCCAAACTCATCCGATGCCAATGTCTTGACGTGTTGTTTTAATTCGTCAATAGATACAAGGGAATCAATAGCAACTTTTAAATCAGGTTGAGCCAGGGTTGGGCCACAAAGTAACATTAACACTATTACAAATACGATATTTTTCATTTTACTTGAATTGAAAAGGATAAATTAAAATGATTCCGAAAAGACAAAAACGTCTTTAGACGTATATTTAAATTTTTATGATTGAGCGAAAGCTTGCAGGGTGGAGTTTAAAATATACGTTTACTCCTTTTTCTTTCTCAACAATTCATAACGCAATCCCGCTTTTAAAAAACTAATGCCTTTAGCCGAGGTAAAATCTGAGCGGGCGTACACCAAAGTAACATAAAGGTTTTTATATATTTTTTTACTTATCGTAAAACGAAGACTCATCACCCGGTGTCTGTAAAAGTCCCGAATGCGAAAAGTATCCCGGGTGTATAATACCTGTCCTGCCACAACTGTTGCAAAATAATTTTCGTAGTAATCCTCAAAAGTATAAGAAGTTTTTACCGCGGTCGAAACCTGATACTCTCCTACGCTAAACCAAACACCCAACGGGATACTAATTATAAAATAATATTCATTAAAATAATTTATCGGCTTCAAACCATCAAAGGATTCCAAATCATAAAAACTATTTTGCCATTTATATTTATAATATTCTAATAAAAATCCTGCTTCTATATTCATCCTTCCTTTAGTCGGACCATTGTCCCTTCCCAGGAACCCGACGGTATGTGTCTGACTTATTCCGGGCCGAATACTACTAGTGGTCGGATCATGATTGTGCTGCACAAAAATACTTCCAGTCAGGCCAGTTTCTACTATACCGCTCAAGCTCCATTGCCCAATGGAAAAAAGCGGAAACAAAATGAATAACAAATTAAAAAGCACAGAAATCAGCTTCATTTTTTCTTATAATTTTTTAGCTGATACCTAAGACTCAAATTCAGAATATGAGCCCTTCCAGTCACCATCCCGGAAGAGAAAATCATTTCATAAACAAGCCCGGTCTGCCAGGGCCCTTTGAGATCGTAAATACAATTCCCCCGCCATCCCAGCATCCAACTGGAATATTTTTCCTGCACCCCACCATGAAAGGTATAAACCGTTGAAGATCCGGTAGTGATAGGAGAACGCCTTAAGTAATACCCAATTAACTTATATTTAAAATGAATTTGTCCGGAGAATTTTAAACGGTTTATTTTCACCCCTATCCCTAAAGGAACACCTACTACCAAATTGTGCTCCTCATATTGATTGCCAAAGGCAACAACGGAACTGAGCGGCCCGATAATGCCATAATCCCGTTTGATGGAATGGTAGTTATAAAGAAGTCCCATATCCAGGAAAAAATCGTCCGCTGGAAATTCCTGATAAATCACCCCGAAAGCCAAATTAGAACCGATTTTCTTTTTTTGATCCTCAATAGAAGTATTATCACTCCCGATACGGGTCAGTCCGGACTCCGCAATAAAACCAAATTCCTGTTGTCCGTAGAGGGAAATATTTAGGAATAAAAGGACCAACAATCCATTTCTTTTAATATTAAAACTTATATTAATGCTATGTATTTTTTTATTATTATAATTCACAATATACAAAAATCGTCTCTTTTCCCCTTCATTTTTCCAAAATACTATCAATTCAACGTCATTTTAGTGACGAATTCTAAAAGAAACAAAGAAAAATCAGGATTAAAACCCAATGAATTGTATAAATTTGAAACGTAATTTTACAAACTGAACCATTTCCAAATTATATCATGAAAAGAACTACACTATTCTTTCTTTTTTGCTGCCTGACCATTGGGTTGACGGCACAGGATTTATTAAACGAAGATTTCAATTCTGGCTCCATACCCTCGGGCTGGACACAGGAAACTAACGCCACGGATGGCGGATGGAAGTTTGGCTCTGCCGCTGCCAATTCCAGCCAGGCTTTTACCATTGCCAGTAACGGAACCAACATTGCCGCTACCAATGACGATGCCTGCAATTGTAATAAAAATAATGACCGCCTGATACTGCCCGCCATGGATTTTACAGGTGTTCCCGTTCCCGTCCTTGAAGCCGATATATTTTACGGGGACCGCAGCTATCAGGGCGACCAGGAATATG
>JAHDCK010000371.1 GCA_020629915.1 Saprospiraceae bacterium | reverse complement strand
GATAGGAGAAATCTTGTCTAAAAGCAAAGATGCGTTCAATGCTTTTGGACGAGATCTCTCACTCCGTTCGAGATGACAATGCGTGGGGTGATTGGAATGCTTTAAAATAGTATTTTAAAACATATTTGTGATTTCGACGATAGGAGAAATCTTGTCTAAAAGCAGAGATACATTCAATGCTTTTGGACGAGATCTCTCACTCCGTTCGAGATGACAATGCGCGAGGCAGCAAAGGTATACTAGCATATTTTAATATAAGAAAAAACCAAACTCTACCCCAACCGCCCCAAGCTCTCCTCCAACTGAACAATCTTCTCCTTCGTATCCGCCAGCTTTTTCTTCTCCTTCGCCACAACGGCCTCCGGCGCATTATTCACAAACCGCTCATTCGACAATTTTTTCTCTAAGCCCGTTTGCATGCCCTGGAGGCGTTTGATTTCCGTGGTGAGTTTTTCCTTTTCTGCGGCCACGTCGATTTCTACTTTTATCTGCGTATAAAATTTATGCGTTCCAACCATGAAGGGAATCCCGTTTTCCGGCTCTCCGTCCGACAAATCAAAGCTGCTGAGATTGGCCATCTTGCTTACCGTCTCCTTGAAACCGCCGAACCCGGCCAGAGCTTCCGTCCCTTCCGAACGCTGGGCAAAGAAAGGAAGGGCCTCCTTCGGACTGATGCCGTGTTTGTTGCGGGCATTCCGAATATTGGTGACCATCTCTTTTAATATTTCAAAATTTTGTATTAAATTTTTATCAAAATCACCCGCAGCAGGATACGTGCTGAAAATACAATCCTCGCCCTTGGCTCTGTCCTTGAGTTGATGCCAAACCTCCTCGGTGATGAACGGCATACAAGGATGCAGCAAGGTCATCAGTCGCTCGAAAAAGTCCAGTGTTTTATCTCTGGTCGCCTTGGAAATGGGTTGACCATAAGGCGGCTTGATGCTTTCCAAATACCAGGAACAGAAATCACTCCAGATAAAACTGTAGAGCTTCATTACCACATCCGACAAGCGGAATTGCTCGTAGTCCTTGCCAAGTGCGGCCACCGTTTCATTGAATTTATTTTCAAACCAGGCGATAGTCAGATTGTGAACGGCCTGAGTCTCTGCATCGGGCGTATCGTCCGTCACTTCCCAGGACTTGACGAGGCGCAGGGCGTTCCATATTTTATTACAAAAATTGCGACCCTGTTCTACCAAAGAAATATTAAACAACAAATCATTCCCGGCAGGTGCGCAGGACATCATCCCAAAGCGAACACCATCCGCTCCGTACTCTTTCATTAGGTCGAGCGGGTCGGGAGAGTTGCCGAGTTGCTTACTCATTTTACGACCTTTTTCATCCCGTACCATTCCCGTAAAATACACCTGATGGAAGGGGCGTTTGCCTTCCCATTCGTAACCGGCCATCGCCATCCGGGCTACCCAAAGGAAGATAATATCCCAGCCCGTTACGAGGACATTGGTAGGGTAGTAGTAGTCTAATTCCTCGCGGGTATGGTAACCATCAAAAACGGAAATCGGCCAGAGCCAGCTCGAAAACCAAGTGTCGAGTACGTCGTCATCTTGCTTGAGATCGGACATTTGCAAATCGGCGTTTCCGGTTTTTTGTCGGGCTTCTGCGAGTGCTTCTTCGGGCGTTTCTGCTACGAATACTTCTTCACCGAGGTAGTAAGCCGGGATGCGTTGCCCCCACCAAAGCTGCCGGGAAATACACCAGTCCCGGATGTTAGACATCCAGTGGTTGTAGGTATTTTTATATTTTTTTGGAAAAAATTCGATCTCGTCTTTCATCACGGAATCAAGAGCCGGCGAAGCGAGTTTTTTCATATCTACATACCATTGCAGGGACAACTTCGGCTCCACAACCGCATTGGTTCGCTCGGAGCGTCCGACGTTATTTCTATAATCCTCAACTTTTACGAGATGTCCTCTGGCCTCCAATTCCTTGTACGTCATCTTCCTCGCTTTCTCCCGATCTTCTCCTACAAAAAATTGGGCGGCTTCGCTCATGGTTCCGTCGTCGTTCAGTACGTCAACGGTTTCTAAATTGTGCCGTTTTCCAATTTCAAAATCATTCGGATCGTGGGCAGGTGTCACCTTGAGGCAGCCCGTTCCAAATTCAATATCTACATATTCATATTTTATAATTGGAACAGAACGCTCTACGAGGGGAACGATAACCCGCTTGCCGTGCAGGTGCGTAAAACGCTCGTCCTTGGGATTGATAGCCACAGCGGTGTCGCCCATGATCGTCTCCGGTCGGACGGTAGCAATAGTTACCCATTCGTCTTCCGTTCCCTCCACTTTGTAGCGAACGTAATACAAGCGGGAATTTTCCTCTCCGTAAATTACTTCCTCGTTGGAAAGTACGGTTTGAGCCACCGGGTCCCAGTTGACCATTCTATAATCCCGGTATAATTTATTTTTTTTATATAAATCTACAAATACTTTAATAACCGATTTGTAGCGTTGCTCATCCATCGTAAACACGGCCCGATCCCAATCGCAGGAGGCACCGAGTTTTTCTAACTGAGAAAAAATAATGCCGCCGTATTTATGCGTCCATTCCCAGGCGTGTTCGAGAAATTCCTCCCGGCTGAGGTCGGATTTTTTGATGCCTTTTTCCCGGAGCATTCTCACGACTTTGGCTTCCGTAGCGATGGAGGCGTGATCCGTCCCAGGCACCCAGCAGGCATTTTTGCCTTCTAGTCGGGCTTTTCGTATAAAAATATCTTGTATGGTATTGTTTAGCATGTGACCCATGTGGAGGATTCCGGTGACGTTGGGTGGTGGGATGACGATAGTGAAGGGTTCTCTGTCGTCGGGTGTGGAGCGGAAACATTTATTTTCCTTCCAGTAGGTGTACCATTTTTCTTCCGTCTCTGCGGGGTTGTAGCGATTGGATAGATTCATTGAGTTGTTTTTATTATGTATCGCAGGCTTTAGCCTGCAACCTCGTGGTGCGAGGCAGGCTAAAGCCTGCGATACAATTTTATCAAATATTAGAATTTGTCATTTGCCCTTACGTCGAAATGACAAAGATCTGGGTTGCCGAATGAAACAAATTAAACAAAAAAATAATTTCAAAAATGCGGTCAAAGATAGGGAATTTGAGAAATAAATGAATAGGCAGAAATAGTAAAAAATCCCTAATTTAACCCTGTCAAAAACCAAGGCATCGTTTTTGTCGTTTTAGATATAACAAAATACACAATCATGGCAAAGAAAAACTCCTGGCTTTCCAGCTTAAAAATTCCCATTCAGATGGTTTTTGTTCTTTGGGCGATACACATTTTTCAAATCGCAACGCAAATAAGTCTGGCCTGGCTGGGCGTTTATCCAAGGGATTGGGATGGAGCAATTGGGATATTTACGGCTCCGCTGATACACGGCGATTTGGCGCATTTGATGTCTAACAGTGTACCTTTTCTAGTCACGGCAACGATGTTGTTTTTCTTTTACCGGAAGATTGCCTGGCAGAGTTTTGCAGTGATTTATATATTGACCGGGGCATTGGTTTGGTTGTTTGGGCGACAGGTGTTTCACATTGGAGCGAGTGGCGTGGTTTATGGATTAGTGGCGTTTATTTTTTGGTCCGGGATATTTCGCAGGGACCTGAAGTCGATCATTTTAGCTTTGATCGTGACGATTTTATACTCCGGAATGGTGGCTGGTGTATTGCCGAATCAGGAAGGGATTTCCTGGGAGAGTCATTTGTTGGGTGCTTTTGCGGGGATATTTACGGCCTATGTTTTCCGTAAAGGTGTGAAGTCGGCCGATGATGAGGATGACCATATTGACAATAGGAAATTATTCTACAATAAGGACGACTTCAAAGTCGATGATTCGGAAAAAGACTATTTCCTTGACCGCGACACCTTTGATAAAAGATACTGATTTTCCAATATTCCAATATTCCAATATTCCAATGGTTCAATGGTTCAGTTATTTTTATATTGGAATATTGAATTATTAATAATATTCTATTGTTCGTTTTTCCTGTAGGACTTTTTTGCTTCCTTCGACGGTATATTTTTCTATCCAGTTTTTATTTTTATCATATTTGTAGTCGAATTTTAGGGAACTGATGGCTTCTCCTTTTAAATTAAATTGTTCATTAGAAAGGATGTCGCCTTGCTTGTTGTAAGTGACGATTTGACTGGTAGCATTATTGAGCGGGTAGGAGGTTTTGCGGGAAGTTAGATTGTCTTTTTTGTCATACGTGTATTCAGTTAATTTAAAAATATTTCCTTTTCGATTGTAGTTTTCTATTTTTTTTAAAGGCCCTTTTTCCGTAAAAAATATTTCCTGGACGATACGACCCTCTTTGAAGAGGGTTTTCTTTTCTAATTTATTTTTTGAATAGAAAAACGTTATTTTTTTAGTCAGGGTATCCGTCGAGCCTTTGATGGGAGGATTTTGTTTTAGAAGGATTTCTGTTAGATTGTCTTTGTCGTTGTATTGATAATCTAGAATATAAAAGATATTATCCGGGCCGAGGTAGGTTTCTTTAGTCAGGTTATTTTTAGAATAGGTATAATTATATTTTGTAATAACTGCTCCCTTAGAATCAAAATGCGTCAGTTGAGTTTTGTTGTTATTATTGTCAAACAGAGCGATTACTCTTTTATTTAATTTATTT
>JAHDCK010000370.1 GCA_020629915.1 Saprospiraceae bacterium | reverse complement strand
ACATATTTAATTTTCTTGCCATTTTCTAAGTGCATGGCCTCGTAGTAAGTTTTATATTCTAACTCCGGTGTAAATAAATCACCAGAATAAATGTCATTATTTGAATATAATAAATTGCAATTTTTGTCCTCTTCCAGCGTCTCTAAGGTAAACTCATATAAAGTCGGATCATCTGTTTTAAGGTGAACAAATCCATCTTTTTTTAATATTTTTTGATATAATGCAATGAAACGTGCAGAGGTCAAACGTTTCTGCGATTTGCTTTTCCTCAAAAAAGGATCGGGAAATGTAATCCAAATCTCCGAGATTTCATCCTTGTCAAAATAGTAATCAATTTGCTCTATTCGTATGCGAAGAAAAGCAATGTTTGTTAGATTTTCCTTGGTAGCTATTGTCGCTCCTTTCCAGATTCTCGCCCCTTTGATATCGACCCCGATGAAATTTTTATCCGGGAAGGCCCGGCCAAGTTGTAAGGCATATTCACCCCGGCCACAAGCGAGTTCGAGGACAATCGGATTATTATTTTTAAAATGTTTTTCCTGCCATTGACCTTTCAGGTCTGCTTGATTTCCCTCGTGATCTGTCAGGCTTCCGGGTTCCTGTACGTTGAAGTTTTGATAGGTGTTGGGAAGGGCAGCCAGCTCTGCAAATTTTCGTAGTTTGTTTTTTGACATATTTTATAATAAAATAGATTCTAATGTAGTTTGATACAATTTATAACGGCTGAGGTTTTTATGTCCGCCTCCGGGAATAGTGATGAACTGATCTCCTTCCTTGAGAAACGGTTTTAGTTGCTCCGCAGATTTATACGGAACGATACGATCCTTCGTGCCCTGAAAAATATGCACGGGATATTTTACTTTTTTTATATGGTCGTCATTTTTAAAATGATACCGCATTTTTACAAAAGAAGGCAGTAGGGGAAACCTCATTTTAAATAAACTTCGTATATTATTAAATGGTGTTTCAAGGATTAGCATCCGGGCCGGAACTTTGCTCGCCAACTCCGATGCTACCGTGCAACCCAGGGAGCGACCATAGATTATAATGTCTTTTGATTTATAATTTTTAGAAATATACTCATAAGCGACGAGCGCGTCGTCATACATATTTTGCTCGTTGAGCGGGCCGGGTGTTTTACCATAACCCCGATAATCCATGCAAAAAAAATCATAGCCTCTGATTGTAAACTCCTCGTGCATTTTTCCCCAGCGTTGGAGATTGTCTGCATTGCCATGAAAATATAATATAATTCCTTTTGATGTGTCTTTAGGGGTTTTGAAACAGAGTGCGTTAAATTCAACGCTGTCTTTTCCGGGTATCCAAAGCTCGTGAAAATCTTCCTCAAACTCAAAAGCATAATCTTTCTTCAGCGGGACGGGGCGGAAGATGAGTTGTTTTTGAAATATTTGTGCAGCAATCACTAGCATAATGTAAACGGTCAACAGGGTCAGGGCAGTCCCAATTAATCCTCTCCTCATGAATGACTGGGTACTTTTTTGGCGTATTGATTATATAATTGATCGTTATTTAATATATCATATAAATAACTGTGATATTCCGGGAAGGAAGGTAGATTGTTGTGGCCTCCTTCGTCAATGGGAAACATCTTGCTGATATTCGGTCGGGCATCAATTAATTTTTGTCCGGCACTGAAAGGAATCAGGCGATCTTTTTTGCCATGAATAATAAAAATTGGACAAGTTACTTTCTTGATAAATAAATCCGTCCGCACATGATAACGCAGCAACCATTTTACCGGAAGAATAAAAGCGTAGCGACTGATCTGCGTTATAAAACTAAAATACGGCGAATCGAGAATCAGCATTTTAGGCGAATTCCAGGAAGCGATGCGCGTGGCAAATCCACTTCCTATCGATCTTCCATATATAATAATTTTTTCTTCGGTATATTCTTTAGCGAGCCATTTGTACACAGTTTGCAAGTCATTATATATGATAGTTTCATTTCTTTTGCCCCGGCTCTTGCCAAATCCCCGGTAATCCACCATAAAAAAATCATAGCCTTTCCCCACAAAATCCTTGGCAAATTTTCCCCAGCCCTTGATGCTCCTTGAGTTTCCCTTGACGTAAAAAACAACGCCTTTGGTATTCGGAACCCGGAAATGGATACCATTAATATAACCGCCATCCTCCATCTCGAAGTGTTTTTCCTCGAAGGGGAAGGGATATTTATATTTAAAATTGAGGGGCAGTTTTTCCGGATGGAACATGAAGTATTCTTGTATAAAATAAAAAAGAATACACAAGAAAGCGTAACTACCCACAATGATCAACAATATAATCCACCAGGACATGGGAATATTTATTTTTGTTATCGGTAAAGTTAAGCAATTCCGGTCAAATTTTTGATTTAGGATTAATCCCAAGATTTCTTTAATTTGTTGAGGTTTTTCAAAAACACGAAAAAATATGGGTGTTCAGGTTTTTTTAATCCTAATTGCGGTTGCTATTCTGTTTTTTGTAACCATCCGGTTATATCATTTGGATAGCGAAAGTCGGCTCTATCGGTCTGTTATGCTGTTGTGTGTTTCTGCTATTATTCTGGGTTATTGTGAACACGAGTTTCTGCGTATCACCAATATTGAGGAAACGTGGTTGCTTGAGAAAATATATTATATTTTCTTGTTCAATATTGCTATGAGTCCGGTTTTGGCCTGGTACTTTGCCAGACTGGAAGATTCCGAACACTACGGAAAATATCACAATTTTTTTCTAATATTTAATTTTTCATTTGTTGCGCTGTTGTTTGTGTTGCAGGTATTCACACCCTGGAAATTTCTGGAGTTGGTTCCGGCCGATCCCGCCGGATACGGATTTAATTACCTGTCAGGATTTTCTTACTGGCTTTGGATGATTTGGATTGTTCTGGTAAATATTCAGGCATTTGTGTTTTACCTATATGCTTTTTTAAGTTCTAAACCTGGACGAGATCGATTTTGGAAACGCATCATTTTATTTGTCGTTATTTTTATGATAGTAAATATATATACGATAAATGTTATTTTGCCATTGATGGGCGTAACGGTTTCCCTCTTTTCTGTTCCCTTTATTTCAATGGTCGGATTATTTTTTGGTTGGACATTTAGTGATTTTAAATTATTTGAAATCAGTAAGGATAATGCTATTCAGCATATCGTGGACTCCATGTCCAACTTAATGGTACTGACAGATAAGGAACTCACGGTAAAGGAAGTCAATAATGTAGTGGAAGAAATGAGCCTTTCCAGGCAAGAAGTACTTGTCGGACAATCTGCCGATAAGGTGCTTGGTGTTTCTCCAAGTGAACTCCAAAAGATGGTGGAGGAAATAGAAGGCACCGATGCCAAAAGAATTTTTAAAGAAGTAGAAGCACATTTTGATGGGAGGAAAGTTTATCTCTTGCTTACGCTTACACCAATTGAGAATAAATCAAATAAGAAAACGGGTTATGTGTTTATCGGAAATGATATGACCGACTACAAAGCCACACAGGCACAACTGATAAAATCCAACGAGGAACTCAAAACCTCCAACAAGGAACTGGAACAGTTTGCCTTTGTTTCTTCCCATGATTTGCAGGAGCCGCTTCGCATGGTTGGAAATTTTGTCCAATTGCTGGAAGAAGAATATGGTGACAAAATTGATGATGACGGAAAAACATATATAAAGTACGCAGTAGATGGTGTCTCCCGGATGTCTCAGCTCATTCACGATTTATTGGATTTTAGTAGAATAGGTAAAAAACTTATTGAGAGAAAAGATATTGATTTTTTAAAATTATTAAAAGAAATGCGAGTCGATCTGCATCCGGCCTTTCGGGATAAAGGAGCAGACTTGGAATATGGGGATATTCCAAGAAAAATAAACGGCGATCAGGGTTTACTTAGAATTGTATTTCAAAATTTGATATCCAATGGAATTAAATTTAACAAAAGTGATATGCCCAAGGTAAAACTTTCCGGCAAAGAAACGGATGAAGGCTGGTTGTTTTCTGTTGAAGATAATGGTATCGGAATTCAGCAAGCTGAAAATAAAGAAAAAGTATTTGAAATTTTTAAACGACTCAACCGGAAGGAAGAATTTAAAGGAACCGGGATTGGGCTGGCTATTTGTCAGAAAGCTGTGGCCATGCACGGTGGAAAAATTTGGTTTGAATCTACACCCGGAGAAGGAACAACTTTCTTTTTTACAATTGCAAAATAAAAACTTTGCACATCTCCCAATAAATTTCTACCTTGATACAGTGTTCTAAAAATAATCATTCCACTTCAAGCAGAACACATTGGTATCCATATTTTATCCTCTCTCATTTTCTGTTTTCTTTAACAGGTTATCATTTTGATAACACTAAAAAGCCGTATATGAATAAATTAGTTTTAATTCTAGCCGTTTTTCTTTTTGCCTTTTCCGCGCTTCCTGCACAGAACAACTTTTGTGGTAGCTCGGAAGCAGAAGCTCTGGTGAAAAAGCAAATTCCCAATTTTGATATTAAAAAAGAAGATGTTGAAAATGAATATCTAAATTTCATTTATAATAATAAAAATTCTAATGAAAAGATAACGGCAACTCTTCCTGTTGTTATTCACGTTGTCCACTTCCCCGGAACACCAATCGGCATGGAAGAAAATCTCACTGATGCAGATGTCCAGCTC
>JAHDCK010000369.1 GCA_020629915.1 Saprospiraceae bacterium | reverse complement strand
ATCCGAAATGCGTCAACAGGTTTATTGAGATTAAATAATTAACCGCCGAAAATAATGCTGAATCAATAAATCTAAAACATATATGATTTGTCATCTCGAACGGAGTGAGAGATCTTGTCTAAAAGCAAAGAACAGTTCCCTGCTTTTGACTTCTGAGATTTTTTAGGAATCAATTTTCTATGTTTAGACGAGATTTCTCTCTTCGTTCGAAATGACAACTTTTTATTTTTGTTTTTCAAAAGTTCGGCGGTTATTTTCTGAAAACCAATTAACCTGTGCTAAAGCGGTGAAACACCGAGCTGGGATGACAAAAAAAACCCGAAATTTTCGTCGATTAAAATTGAGTGTTTGCTTAGTCTGCATTGCGTATAGCAGTGTAGAACTAGAGTCTGCGATACAAATTAGTTTAAAAAACTCGGGGTTAATTAAACTCAATAAGCTAGTGGCTCAAGTTATAAGAAATTGAACATAAAAATGTGTTCTTTTTCTGTAATACTTCGTTGTAAAGCAAGGCAGGTTGCAGGCTTTATCTCAATTTCGGTTTATTTTGATTCGTTGCATAAACAAAAAAAGAGGTTATTTCTCACTGGAAATAACCTCTTTTTAATTCTATTAAAATTACAATTAATCTTCTTTGTCTTCTTTTGTAAACTTAGAAAACTTAGAGAATTTTTTGTTAAATTTATCAATTCGTCCGGCCGTATCAACAAATTTCATCTTTCCGGTAAAGAATGGATGAGATTTGTTGGAAATTTCCAACTTTACCAATGGATATTCGTTACCGTCTTCCCATTTAATAGTTTCACTAGTGGGTGCAGCAGAACGACACAGAAAAGATTCATCACAAGAGAAATCTTTGAATACAACCAGTCTGTAGTTTTCAGGATGGATACCTTTTTTCATGATATTACAATTATTCTTTTACTTAAAATATCGGGGTGCAAAGGTACATTTTTTATTATAAAAACAAAAAATCGATCCTTAATTTTACGATAAAGGTTATTCAAAAAGGTGAAATACCTATCTTCTTTATCAGATTCCTTATTTTTACCCAATATTTTAAAATATTCATTATAAAATAGGGTTTAAAAAGCAGGATTTAGATAAAGGACTTGTCTCAGGCAGAGTAAGTCGAAAATTTAGTTTATGAAATTACACTCGAACATGAAAATAAAAATTTTATTATTAGGAATTTTCCTTTGCTGTACTTTTATCCTTGATGCCCAAACCAAGGTAGTTGATGATGAAGGAGATATTATATTATTAAATGATGATGGGTCCTGGTATTACGAATCTGAGGTGCCATCAGATGCCCGTTACCATCCAAGATTAACACCGGATGAGGTTTTTCAATTAAAGAAAAAAGCACCTTCGCGATTTCATAAGATTGAAAAAAGGAAAGCCAAGTTGGTAGAAAAAGAGAAGCAACGCAGGGAAAAGATCATAGAAGAGCGAAGGAAACTAGCTAATAAAAGCAAAACACCTGAAGAATTGAGGTTGGAAAAAGAGCGATTAAAAGTGCAAAAACGATTGGAGCGGGAGGAAAGAAAAAAAGCTAAAGAAGAGGAAAAAAGATGGGCAAAGGAGCAAAAAGTTAAAGAAAACCAAGCCAAACGAGCCGCCGAAGAAGAAGAAGAAAGAAGGCGGCCCAAGGAAAATCTTCCCGTTGTAGAAGATGATAAACTAGCAGCCTTGAAGGAAGCAGGTAAAACTGATCCTCGTGCGCAGGTGGAATACGAACGATTAAAAGCTGCAAAAGAAGCAAGAGAAAAGGCAGAACGCGAGGCTGAAAAACAAGCTAAAAAAGAAGCCAGAGCTGAAAAACGCCGAGAAGAGGAAGCCCTTAGAGTTTTGTACGAACGCTCCCTTACAGACCCGATTGCTAAAAGAGAGTACGACCGGATTATGGCCGAAAAAGAATATGAAAAAGGAAAGGAAAGAACTAAAAGTATGCAGGAAAAGGAACGGCAAAGATTAGTTGAAGAGGAGCAGAAACGGAAGGAACGAGAATTGAAAGCTATCCAGGATGCAGAAGAAGAAAGAAAACGAAAAGAAGCCATAGTGGCAAAAGCCAGAGAAGATTTGAAGAAAAAACTGGAGGCTGAAAAGTCTAAAAAAGAGCAATTAGAAAAGAACCGAGAATTGGAAATCATGGCGGAAAAAGCCAAATATGACGAGTTCGCAAAAGTGGAATACGAGCAAATGAAATTGCAGCGCGAACGTGAAAAAGAACTGAAACGCCAACAGCGTAGAATCGAAAAAGAACAATCTGCTAAAGTTAAGGCTCAAACAAAAGCCCGGACAAAACAGGCTGAATTGGCCGCTAAAGCTGCTGCCGAACTCGAAGCTAACCGCTTTGTTTATCCTGGCACGGATTGCCAGCCCGCTTTCGATGAAATGGACCCCATCTCTAAACACAGGCGTACTTTATTAAAAAAACGATACTTCTTTGGGCATACAGATGAGTCCATCAAAAAAAGCCTCAAAGGAAAAGACTTTTTAGTCTGCTATGGTGCCGTTGGTTATATGGGGAAAGTCGGCGTGCTGGATTTAACTTTTATTATCGAATCTCAGGAAGCGCAGCGTTCTTTTGGATATATCAACGCAGGAGCTACCATCGAAATTGAATTATTAAACGGGGAAACCGTCTCTCTCTCTGCCGAAAAACCTGACAACGGAAAAGTAAACGTAACAAAAGGCATTACAACGTATAATACCTTTTATTTTATGAAAAAAGATGTTCTAAAAAAAGTCAAACGCTCTGAAGTCAGCCGCGTAAAAATGGTTTGGGCTTCCGGCTTTGAAACCTACGAAGTTTACGAATTGGATTTCTTTTTGGATCAATTTAACTGCCTGGCAAATATCGACTAATGGAAGAATTAACTACAAAAAAAGTTTTGGGGCTACAACTGCCTACTGATCCGCGCTGGGTAGATTTAACTCAGATCAGCCTCGAAGAAATCCTGACAGATCACGCTTACTGTGAGCAAAAAGCGGCAACGACCTGTATCTCTCTCATTCAACAATATCCGGATCGGGAAGAACTGGTTCGGGAGGTTGCTCCGGTGGTGACAGAGGAGTGGGGTCATTTCCGATTGGTACTGGCTGAGTTAGAACGCCGTGGCCTCAAGTTGGGTTTTCAGCGCAAGGATGAGTACGTCAATGCATTGATGAAATTTGCTAAAAAAGGAGGGAGCAAGGAAGATCGGCTGTTGGATAAGTTGATGATTTGTGCGATGATCGAAGCTCGAAGTTGCGAGCGATTTCGTTTACTTTCTCTTCATTTGCAGGATGAAGGATTGCAGGAGTTCTACCATAAGTTTATGGTATCAGAAGCGGGGCATTATAAAATGTTTCTTCAATTAGCAAAAACGTATTTTGGAGAAGAAAACGCCCTGCAAAGATGGCGGGAATGCCTGGCCTTTGAAGCTGAGTTGTTAAAAACTATTGAAGTTCGCGGTGATAGAATGCACTAATTATTAGCAGGGTAGCAAGTATTCAATTTAAAGCGACGAAAATTTCGAGGGTTTATTTTGTCATCCTAGCTTGGTGTTTTTTGTCAGGCAAGACACCTGACAAGGTCTATCCGCCCGTCAGGCGTTTCGCCTGACGAAAACCTTTACTGGAATGCCAAGCTATATCCAAAATCTATTAGTCAGTTTAAATTGATTTTTTGCTTAAACAAAATTTTAAAATAAATGAAAAATTATATATTTTGGTTGTTGATGTTAAATTTTTGTCTTTTTTCGATGGGATGTGAACGCGATAAAGAAGATGAAATCAACTATCCGGTAACCCTCACTTTTGAAGACCTGTTTTCAAGCGGATATATGGCCTATGAAAATCAAGATGGAAATATTGTTGAGGTTAACGCTGCTGGATATTCTCAGCATGAATGGTTGGAGGATTACAAGCCTGCTGATATGGATAGATTTGAATCGATTACCTTAATTTCAGAAACGGAAATTGAATTGAGGGATTCTTCGGGTGTTTATCCGGGTACCTATACCAAGGTGGGCACAGAATATTCTATCTCCACTGACTGGAATGGGCAAACCCTTAATATGTCCTTTTCCGGGGATGAAAATTCCCTAACTATTCCTGGAAAGACTATTTTTGAGCTGGGAGAGTTTGGCCCCCAGTTTGTAATCGGTGGGATGTGTATGGCAATAAATGAAGAAACCCTGATTCCTTGCGGAGAAATTGACCCTGAATCTTATATCCCGGTTAGTGACGGCTCCTTTGATAATGGAGATGTTTTAGTTTTTAGAACTTACTCCTTTAGGTATAAATCAGATTAGCAAAGCACAAGCATAAATCCCTGAAAACCAAAACTTTTGGTGGATTTTCAGCGTTAATTGTTGTAAATTGTAACATGGAATAAATATAAAAAATTAGACTGGCGTAGGTTTCATCCCGATGAGTTTATCGGGATTTGCAACCTATGCCGAAACTCTCGTAGCGGTTTTTAACCGCATTAACATAGGTTAAAAACCTGTTGACGCATTTCGGATTAGGCACAGCCTAATCCAGTCAGAATGCATTTATGTACAAAAAGTGCTTATGTTCAGTAGTATGCGTTAATTGTTGTAACTTGTATTAAAATAAATTTTAGCACGAAATTTGTGCATCATTTTAAAGTGACTCAGAATAAA
>JAHDCK010000368.1 GCA_020629915.1 Saprospiraceae bacterium | reverse complement strand
CGCTCGTAGCGGTTTTTAACCGCTTTAACACAGGTTAAAAACCTGTTGACGCATTTCGGATTAGGCACAGCCTAATCCAGTCAGAATGCATTATTTATGTACAAAAAGTGCTTCATGTCGAGTAGTGTGATTCTAAAATTCTAATAAAATAAAAATGTCAAATATTTCTTTTAAAAATACAGTATTGCAGGGCATTCCGGATGAGTTACCTCCTTTAAAACCTTACGATCCATCCGTCAGTCATGCCCCCAATCGAAAATTTTTACAAAATGAAAATCCAAACTACCCCTTCCAATGGTCCGCAGCCGATACCCAGCTCGCTCTGAAAAACGCTCTCCGTTATTTTGACCCAAAGCATCACGAGGTGCTGGCACCGGAGTTTCTAGCCGAGCTGGAAACCTACGGACATATATATATGTATCGTTTTCGCCCGGATTATAGAATGTACGCCCGACACATCGATGAATATCCGGCCAAGTGCAAGCAAGCTGCGGCCATCATGCTCATGATCCAAAATAACCTCGATCCGGAAAATGCACAGCATCCACATGAGTTAGTGACTTACGGTGGAAACGGAGCCGTTTTTCAGAATTGGGCGCAGTATCTCCTGACCATGCAATACCTGGCAGAGATGACAGAAGCGCAAACATTGGTTTTGTATTCCGGGCATCCGCTGGGATTATTTCCAAGTAGCCCCGATGCGCCAAGGGTCGTCGTCACCAATGGCATGATGATTCCCAACCATTCTACCCCGGATGATTTGAATCGCTACAATGCCCTGGGCGTGACCCAGTACGGGCAAATGACGGCGGGCTCGTTTATGTATATCGGTTCTCAGGGGATTGTGCATGGAACAACAATTACGGTGTTGAATGCCGGGCGGTTGAAGTTTGGAATGGACAGCGATTTGAAAGGAAAATTGTTTGTGACTTCCGGGTTGGGTGGAATGAGCGGAGCGCAGGGCAAGGCAGCAGTCATTGCCGGATGCGTAGGTGTGGTAGCAGAAATGGATCCCGAAGCGGCTTACAAACGGCATCGGCACGGATGGGTCGATGAGGTGTTTGAGGATTTGGATGAATTGATTTTTAGAATACAGGAAGCGGTGAAAAATGAAGAAGCTGTTGCCTTGGCTTACGTCGGTAATATTGTGGATTTATGGGAGGCTTTGGTCAATCAAAATATTACGGTTGATTTGGGTTCGGATCAAACTTCCCTGCACAATCCTTATTCCGGTGGTTATTATCCGGTTGGAATGTCGTTTGAAGAAGGCAAAAAAATGATAAGTGAAAACCCGGAGCGATTCCGAACATTGATTCAGGAAACCTTGCGCCGTCATGTCGATGCGGTGAATACCTTGTGTAGTCGGGGGATGTATTTTTTCGACTATGGCAATGCTTTTTTGAAAGCGGCGAGAGATGAAGCGCAAGCGGATATTTTAGATACAAATGGAAATTTTAAATATCCGTCTTATGTGCAGGACATCATGGGGCCGATGTGTTTTGATTATGGATTTGGGCCATTCCGTTGGGTGTGCACTTCCGGTAAAAAAGAAGACTTGTTGGAGTCGGATAAAATTGCAGCAGAAGTTTTAGAAAATATATATAAAAATGCACCGGATGAAATTAAAACACAATTGCAAGATAATATCAATTGGATAAAGGCAGCTGATGATAACCAACTCGTAGTAGGTTCGCAAGCCAGAATTTTATATGCGGATAGCGAGGGTAGAATTAAAATAGGAGAGGCCTTTAATGAAGCGATTAAGTCGGGTAGAATTTCTGCACCGATTGTTTTGGGAAGGGATCATCACGATGTCTCCGGGACGGATTCTCCTTATAGAGAAACTTCAAATATTTATGATGGTTCTGCGTTTACAGCGGATATGGCTGTGCATAATTTTATTGGCGACAGCTTCCGGGGAGCAACCTGGGTTTCCTTGCACAATGGTGGAGGTGTAGGCTGGGGAGAGGTGATGAACGGTGGCTTTGGTTTAGTCTTGGATGGAACGCCTGATTCTAGGAGGAAATTAAAAAATATGTTATTTTGGGATGTGAATAATGGTATTGCTCGCAGGAGTTGGGCCCGGAACAAGGGAGCAGTCTTTGCGATCAAGGAAGCGATGAAGCGGGAGCCGGGACTGAAAGTGACTTTGCCGAATGAGGTAGCGGCGGCTGTGCTGGAAGGGTTGAAGGTGAAGAAATAGTTGGCTGCAACTTATATTTCAATATTATCAACCTTACCTTTTGAAGGAGTGGGCAGGCTTTGTCAGGCGTCCTCGCCTGACAAAAAACGACAAGCAAAGTTGACAATATTGAAATGTGTAAGCAAAAATACTTGTAAAAATTCTATAAAAACCGCCGCTCCACCTCAAAGGTCACGCCCTGCTCTCCCACATAACTCTCCGCAAAAACCTGCCGGGCTTCCTCCTGAAAAACATTCAAATCCCGGTATCTAGGCGAAAAATGTCCCAGGAGCAATTTCCTGACATTAGCTTTTTTGGCCATCTCTGCCGCCTGCTTTGCTGTGCAGTGCGTTGGGAATTCTGCATTAATGCTTTCCTTTTCTTCCTCTGTAAAAGTAGATTCGTGGTATAATAAATCCACATTTTTGATATAAGGAATAATAGATTCTATATAACCCGTGTCCGTGCAAAAAGCATAAGACCGGGGTAGGGGCGGATCAATTGTGAGTTCCTTATTTGGAATAATCTTTCCCTCGGGAGTCGTGTAGTCCGCACCGGATTTTATATTTTTAATATTAGAAAAATGTATTTGATATTCGTCTATTTTATCCTTGTTCATTTTTCTGGGAAAGGGTTTTTCCCTAAACAAAAAACCGGAGCAGGGCATACTGTGCTGTAAGGGAATCGTCCGAACCTCCAGCGTTTTATTTTCAAAAATCAACTCGCTTTTATCCTGATTCTCAATGGTATGAAAATGCAATTCGTAAGGCAAATATTCTAACTTAAAGCCAGAACAGCGCATTTGAGTTTTAATAATTTCTTCCAGACCAAGGGGCGCGTGAATGTGTAGGGGAGCGGTGCGTCCGCTAAGGGTCAGCGAACCCAGCCAGCCAAAAATACCAAAGTAGTGATCGCCATGCAGGTGGCTGATAAAAACCCGTTCTATCTTATTTGTTTTGTTGTAATATTTTTGGAGTTGGATTTGCATGCCTTCTCCGGCATCTATCAGGAAGGCATGATCTTGTATTTGAATAACCTGGGATGTGGGAAAGCGATCCGGCGTAGGGAAGGCAGAAGCATTGCCTAATATCGTTACTGAAAACTGCATGATGAATAAAATTTTTATACCCTATAAAAACAAAAAAATCCGAAACAGTTCCCACTGCTTCGGATTCATAGTATAGGTTGGTTTTGGTCTTTATTCACTTTCTTCGTTTCCTTCGGCGTTGAGTTCTTTTTCCAACTCCTCCATTTTGACATAATCAATGGATTCTGATGCCGTAGGAATAATCGTCAGTACAGTTTCCAAACGGGAGATTTCAATTAATTTCTTCACACTGGGATGCGCTACACCAGTCAAGATAAACATACCATCTCCTTTCCACAGGCGATTGGCAGTTAGGATGGCACTCAAACCAGAGGAATCCACAAATTTCACATCCGAAATATCCAAAATCATATTTCGGGTTCCTTCGTTGCTTAATATCACGAATTCACTTTTAAGCGAAGGGGCAACAATGGTGTTGAGGTTATCCTCTTCCAGCTTAAAAATCGTGTACAAACTTTGTTTATTAACAGAAAACTTCATCTACTTTTTCTTCTTTATGTTTCAGGGTTAAACTTTAATTAAAAACTTCGTGACTTCAAATATAATCAAATTAATAGAAAGCCCACTTTTTTTAGAAATAATTTGAAAAAATTGATGGATAATGGGAAAAGTCTAACCTTTTGTTAGTTGTTTTATCACCTCGTACATTTCTTTTTCGTCTCCGGGGGCGTATTTCCGACGATGATAAACGATATTCAGATTTTTGTCCAGGACGACAGCTTGCGGTAAACCATTTAAAGTACCCGGGACGTAATTGCGGAACTGCCGTTGATAATCCCAAAATACTTCAAAATTCCATCCTTTTTCTCCGGGTGTTTTATAAACTTTCCCCTCATTTTTAGCGAAATCGGTAGAAATAGCCACGAGCCGAACGCCGGTTTCTGCTTTCCAGGATTCGTATTCCTGAGTGATGGCCTTGAGTTCTCGCTTGCACGGGCCGCAGGTCGTTAGCCAGAAGTATAAAACGGTGGGTTTGCCATCGTTGAGCAGTTCTTTAGCAGAAATGACCTTCCCATCCATGGTTTTTACTTCTAAATCCTTTGGGAAAACAAATTCTTTTTCATCCGGCAAGGTGCGGATTTCTATTTTGTCGGGTGGCGGTGTGTTGGCCTGTGTGGTTTCCGGTGTGGATTCAGTTGCCTGTGTATTGCCATTGTTGCAGCCTATAAAAAGGAAAAAGGCAAAAAATAAAAGGTAGTTAAGTTGAGTCATAATGATGAATTTCAATTATTAAAAACGAGTACCGCCTGTTCTTTTTATAAAATGAACAGGCGGTACAAAAATCTGATATTATTTTGACTATTTTGGGAATTTTACTTTCTAAAAGTATAAAATACTTAAGCAACTAATCAATTTTAATCGCCGAATATACCAAATCGTCGTGCCCTGAA
>JAHDCK010000367.1:3543-4712 GCA_020629915.1 Saprospiraceae bacterium | reverse complement strand
TGTTGTACTTAATGCTTTTTGTGATTAATATTATACAACAAATTCAGCTTCACCTGAAAATCCTGATGGGTGAATTCTTTCTTAAAGAAATAATTACCGATCAATTGTCCTTTGATTTTATCCGTTATGGAAACATCAAATCCTGCCCCGAGGTAAGGCCCTTCCCATTGGAAAGCCCTTGTTACGGGAGAAGTGCCGCTTGCACTTTCGCCGGGCATGGAATTATCTAATGAGTTATAAGCTTCCTTGTTTGCTGAAAAACCGGCATATACAACAATATTTTCATCCTCTGTTACTACGGGTTCTGCATAAATATTTGTTTCGATTTCTTTTGGTTCATAACGAATATTCCATACATTTTTTTGATGTATATAAAAATTTACACCTCCATTGACAAGTGGCCGCACTCTCCAATCCGAGAAAATATATTGGAGTCCCAACGAGGTAGAAATACCTTTTTGGGTTTGCTCCACACGATCTAAATAATGGGTATCTTCATATCTATTTCTAAAAATGAATCGTTCCTCCAGTCCCCACTCATACCCACTTTGGGTTTCTCCTGTAATCTTGGAATGCAACCAATGACTACTAAGGTCAATAACAAGTCCTTTGTCTTTTTTTAATCTCAACTGAGCTGCAAGGCCGACACCAATGCTATTTTCTCCTACGGTAAAAAACAAATCTTCAACATTAGTGGCATAACTTTGATTAATATACTCCGTTTCAAAAGCCCCCCAACTCCCAGTCAATCCCACAAACCAATACGGTCGCTGCGTACCTTTTATTTTTTTAAAATATTTTTTATTTGAATTTGAATTTAAAACATCAACAGAACTGTTTAATAAATCCAATGGCTCAAAAGGCCCAATATTTCCCTTAGCACGATTAATATTCAACGGTTGGGAGGTTATCGGAGCTTGTCCGTTTTTTTTATTATTTAAATTTGTATTATTATAATTTGAGTAAGAAGGCTTCTGTATGCCTACCGATTTGGAATTGGTCGAAGGTTTCTGATAAAAATTATTATTTGATTTATTTTCAAATAGATTATTTCCTGTTGTATTATTTTTTGTAGTAGAATAAAAACCATTTTGTGTGATAGAATTATTTTTTATCGTATTGGTATAATACAATTCCTTATCGTCTCTTTTCACCGCTTTTGCACTTGA
>JAHDCK010000367.1:0-3443 GCA_020629915.1 Saprospiraceae bacterium | reverse complement strand
AACCCAAGCAAAAAAGCATAAGGCAACCAGCCCTTTTCATTTTTTTGGTCAGCGTCCAGCATCGTTTCCAGCTTGTCCCAGTTCTCTTCGGAGAACGGAAATTCACGTGGAGTCTCCATGCTATCCTTTAGTTTTTTATTAAAATCCTTTTCGTTCATTTCATTGTGCTTTTTTTCTGTGCGGATAATATTCTTTCAGCAATTCCCGCAATTTCATTTTGGCTTTCGCCAAATTGGATTTGGATGCGCCTACGGAAATGTTCAGACGTTCTGCAATTTCATGGTGCTTATATCCTTCTACTACGTATAAATTAAAAACCATTTTATAGGCTGGTGTTAGCTTTTGTATCACATTCATCACATCGTCCAAAGACAGTTGTGCTTCGCCCAAATTGCCTAAATAATTGGAGGACTCATATTGCAAGTGAACCACTTCCAACTTCTGGGATTTCGTTTTGTATTTTCTATAATAATCAATCGAGCTATTGATTAAAATTCTACGGAACCAGGCCTTAAACGGTTGATTAAAATTATACCGATCCAGATTTTTAAATACTTTAAAAAAACCATCATTCAATACTTCCCCTGCCTCTTCCACATTGGCCGTGTAGTGCATGCAAACCGTCATCCCGTAATTGTAAAAATGCTTATACAATTCCTTCTGGCTACGACGCTCGCCTTTCAGACACTTTTTTAATAATATGTTTAAATCAGTTGTTTTCACTTCATTCTATCTGTAAAATCCAAAATCTAATAAGGTTCTCTCCGATTTTATATTAGCATATACATGAGCTACTTCTCCATTAAGGCAATTACAAGCATTGCATATTTCCATTAAATCTGAATTAGTCGTATATTTCAACTCTCTGTATTCTACCTGATACACTTCAAAAAAGTTTTCAAAAGTTCCGTTGGAATAAGTGTTACTCAAATCCGCACAGAAAGTTCGGTTGTAGTGATACCATCTAAAATCATCATCGTTTTCTTTTTCCTGGCACCCCGTCCAAAGAAAAAAACCAGCAACTAAAATTAAAAAATAGTTTTTCATGATTTTCTTTTTTACCTATTCGCAGTTTATTTAAAAATGGTTGCCTGCTCTGTTAAAATTTCTTTCTCAAGGTAACACCTCCACCTGTATTTCCCTGTCGCGTATCCACAAAAGTGGAAACTTTCCAGGCTGCGGCATTCGTATTTTTCTTTTTCCGTTTCTTTTCCACCAAGCCCCAGGTACTATATAATAAGGTAGCGGTACCCAAACCGATATTAAAAAAGTCAAGTCTGTTCTCCTGATTCGACCGTTCATATAATCGTCGCCCAGGAACCAATCCTGCTACAATTTGTCCACTTCCTGTCACCATTCCCGCCCAATTCCAAAAAGTAGAAGTATTCGGATGGCTCCCTTGTTTCATTTGGATGGCACTAATTCCAACATTTGCCCCGGAAAGGACGCCTGAAACCACTAATTTATCACGAGGTACAAAATCCTCATTATTTGGCGGATTCCAGCCATAAGTAGGTTGAATCGTAGCAATTTCTTTAAGAGAAAACCCACTTTTGGCCACCCAATCCTGCAAACCCGGATGATTCATATCAAATATTTTGTCATACTGGAAGGCATTATTGATAGAATGTACCAAATCCATCCCAGCAGTTTGCTGAACCAGATATCCGACGGCACAAATCCTTCCTTCATTATCCAGAAAGCAAGGGCGCCTTTCGTTTTTATATTTAGCATTAGTTGGGAAAATCTCTCCCGCGCAGTATTCTTTTAGAAGATCTAAGCTTTTCTTGCGGTTATGTTTTTCTGCCTCAGACAAGTGAGTGACTTCTTTTTTTCTTAGGAGTTGTTCCGCATATTCCAAATGCGCTTTTATCCTTGTTGTTTCATCCACCTTCTCATTGGGATTTACATTAAATTTTTCAATATAACTAATATCCCCAATGATGGGATTGATTAAATGCTTTTCCTGATTTTTATTTATATAAAATAAAATTGCAGGGATGGTTAAAATTAAAAAGAGCCACTTTTTCATAATTCTATATTTTTTATTTTTAAAATTCACCCTCCTGTACGCATTGTTTAAAAAAAGGGTTGCTTTGGATATAATTCCCAAAAAAATTTTACCTTTGCCCTTGATTTTAAAACCGCAAAACGCAACGGTCAATAATGCAAAAAAATCAATCCGTCCCGGCGATTTTGTTGCTTGAAGATGGCACTTATTTTCTAGGCACTTCCGCCGGGAAAATCGGTACGACTACCGGAGAAATCTGCTTCAACACCGGAATGACCGGCTACCAGGAAATCTTTACCGATCCTTCCTACTTCGGTCAACTTCTCGTCACTACCAACGCCCATATCGGCAACTACGGCACTAAAAATGCAGACACAGAATCGGATACTATCCAAATCTCCGGCTTAATTTGCAAAAATTTTAATGTGAATTTTTCCCGACCTTTGGCAGATGATTCCATTCAGGATTATTTTGAAAAAGAAAATCTTGTAGGCATTTCCAATGTGGATACCCGTGCTATCGTTCGCCATATTCGAGACAAAGGAGCCATGAATGCCATCATTTCTTCCGAGGAACTCGATATTGTAAAGTTAAAAAACAAACTGGAAAAAGTTCCGCACATGGAAGGACTGGAACTGGCTTCCAAGGTCAGCACCGAGGAGCCTTATTTTTTTGGGGATGAAAATGCAAAATACAAAGTAGCCGCACTGGATTTTGGTATTAAAAAAAATATACTGCGCTGCATGTCTGAAAGGGATTGCTATGTACAGGTCTTCCCGGCTAAAACAACTTATGCTGAAATGGCTGCCTGGAATCCCGATGCTTTTTTCCTGAGCAACGGCCCCGGCGACCCGGCTGCCATGCGCTATGCCGTTCGCACCATTCGGGAAATCCTAAAAACAGAGAAACCTATCTTTGGGATTTGTTTGGGGCATCAGTTACTGGCACTTGCCGTTGGCATTCCTACTTATAAAATGCACAATGGCCATCGGGGAATTAACCACCCTATCAAAAATTTGGAAACCGGGAAATGTGAAATCACGAGCCAGAATCATGGTTTTGGGGTCAGCCCGGAAGCCATTCGAGAAAATGCAGATAAAATAGAAATTACTCATATAAATTTAAATGACGACACTATTGAGGGAATTGCCGTCAAGGGAAAGAATGCTTTTTCGGTGCAGTATCACCCGGAGGCTTCTCCCGGCCCGCATGATGCTCGTTATTTATTTGAAAAGTTTATAGATAAAATTAAAATAAGTCGGTCTTAATATTCAGTGTAAAAAATAATTTTGTAATTGTATCGCAGGCTTATTGAGTTTAAGAAATTAACCGACGAAAATATTATGATGTTTATGTTGTCATCTTAGCCCGGTGTTTCAAGCGTTGTGCCCTGTAACCGTCAGGTGGGACACCTGACGGGAAAAGAGTTTTC
>JAHDCK010000366.1 GCA_020629915.1 Saprospiraceae bacterium | reverse complement strand
CTATAGCGCGAGGTTATGTTTTTATAAAACAAGAAAACACTATGCGGAACAAACTAAAGTTTGTTTTACATAAAAATTATATAAAAATTGATAAAATATACTAAAGATACGGATGGCATTGTAACCCTGACGCTCGATATGAGCGACAGCCCAGTGAATATCATCAATCACGAAGTGGGCCGGGCATTCATTCCTGCTATTCAACAATTGCAAAAAGAAAAGGAGAAAGGAGAACTTGGAGGGGTCATCATTACTTCCGCTAAAAAAACTTTTCTTGCCGGAGGAGATTTGGATTATTTATATGAGACAAAAGATGCAAGCGAAATTTTTAATTATATAGAACAACTCAATAATATTTTTCGCAGTTTAGAATTTCCGGGCGTGCCGGTTGTCGCTGCACTGAATGGAAGTGCCTTAGGAAGTGGATATGAGTTGACGCTGGCTTGTCATTATCGAATTGCGCTGGATGATCCCGATTCCAGGATTGGACTTCCTGAAGTCAACCTTGGATTGATGCCGGGGAGCGGTGGGGTGATTCGACTCTTATGGTTACTTGGGTTGGAACAAGCATTTAAAATTCTCGTGAGTGGAAGAGTTTATCGTCCGCAGGAAGCACTCAAGGAAGGATTGGTAGATGAAGTTGCAATGGACGAGGATGACATGATTCAGAAGGCGAGGAATTTTATATATAAAAATAAAAATGTCTGCCAGCGATGGGATAAGCCCGAAGGTAAAATCCGAAGAGGAACATTAAAGACCTGGCGCAATGCCCGTTTTGTGGCTGAACAAACAGCCTCTTTTTCCAAAAACGGCCACAATAACTTCCCAGCGAAACAAGCGATCCTCAGTACGCTCGTGGAAGGAACAGCAGTTGGATTTGATACAGCTGTCAGGATTGGAAGCCGATATTTTACCCGCCTGATCATGGGGCAAACTGCCCGGAATATGACAAAGACATTTTGGTATGATTACAATGCCATCAAGAAAAATGCTAATCGACCGAAGGGATTTGGAAAGTTTCGTCCGGGAAAAATTGGCGTTATTGGAGCTGGACTGATGGGCTCAGGTATTGCCTGTCAATGTGCGGTTTCTGGTTTGGAAGTTGTTTTAAAAGATATTTCCAAACCCGTTGCCGAACGAGGAAAAGAATTATCTGTTCAGTTTTTAAAAGATAAAGTTGCTGAGGGAAAACTAACAAAAGATGAAAAAACGAATATTTTAAATAGAATTACAGCAACAGAATCTGCGGAAGTTTTTAAGGATTGCGATATTGTAATCGAAGCTGTTTTTGAAAATGCAACCGTCAAATCCAAAGTAACTCGGGAGGCACAATTATATATGGAGGAGGAAAGTATATTTGTTTCAACTACATCTACATTGTCCATCAGCGAGTTGGCTAAGGCGACAAATGATCCAACTGATTTTATTGGACTGCGGTTTTTTTCGCCTGTAACTCAATCGCGAATAGTGGAGGTCGTACGGGGAGAGAAAACCTCGGAGGAAACGTTAGCACGAGCCTTCGATTTTGTGAAAAAACTAAAAAAGATTCCGATTATCGTCAAGGACAATCTCGGCTTTTTTGTAGAACGGGTTTACAATCAATATCTACTGGAAGGCATTTTGTTATTGAAAGAAGGGGTGTTACCTGCTACGATAGAACAGGCAGGGCGCAAAGCAGGAATGACTTTTCCGCCACTAGCGGGTTGTGATAAAAACGGTCTGAAAAATGTCCGGGTGATAGGCGGGAAATTTGGCGATCAGCAAGCCGCTCTTGAGGTAATCGATCTGCTGACAAATGAATACAAACGGAATGGCAAAGTTAATAGTTCGGGATTTTACGAATATGAAAGTAATAATGAGCAATATCTGTGGTCAGAGTTAAAGGAACTCTTTCCACCCAAAAAAGATCAACCGGATTTTTCTGAAGTGATGAAGCGATTATTGTTTGTTCAGGTGCTAGAAGCCGTTCGCTGTCTGGAGGAAGGCGTAATTCAAACCGTAGGAGAAGCGAATCTCGGAAGTATTTACGGTTGGGGTTTTGCTTCGTTTAAGGGAGGCGTTATTCAGTTTATTAATGATTTTGGAATAGAGAATTTTATTATGAAATCAGAATCAATGGAAGAATTGTATGGGGCTCGTTTTGGTGTTCCAAAAATGCTAAAGTCGGCTCTAAAAAATCCAGACAGCTTAAAATAATTATATTTTTATTTCAAATTCATCTTGATCTTTCAGGAAGGGAAGTTGCTCTCTGATTTTAATTATATTTTCTTTGTTTATATTAAAGGTTAGATTGGTTGCCTCATCCTCCTGTTGCCAAATAATTTCTCCTGCGGGATCAATAAGCGTACTTCCACCACAATAATCCAAATTATTACCATCTTGCCCAATGCGATTCACCGCTGCGACATAGCATTGATTTTCTATCGCTCTTGCCTGAAGCAATGCTCTCCAATGAGCAATGCGTTTGGTCGGCCAGTTAGCAAGATAGATTAATAAGTCATATTCGTTTTTGTTTCTAGACCAAACTGGAAAGCGCAAATCATAACAAATCATTGGACAAATTTTCCAGTCCTTGTATTCAATAATTACCTTTTCCTTTCCGGCAGTATAAACCTCATCTTCGCCAGCCATTCCAAACAGGTGACGTTTGTCGTAATATGTTATTTTGCCGTCCGGGAAAACAAAAACTAAACGATTATATGTTTTATTATTCTCTTTTATAATAATGCTTCCGGCGAGGGCCACATTTTTTTGCGCTGCCATTTTGCTCATCCAGTTGACGATGCTGCCACTCATTTCCTGGACTTCCTCCCTGGGGTGCATCATGAATCCCGTTGCAAACATTTCAGGAAGCAATATAAGATCCGTTTCATTTTGAATATTTTGAATCTGTGATTCCCAGTGTTGAAGATTCCCTGGAATATCAGCCCATAATATATGATTTTGAAGTAATGTTATTTTCAGGTTTGACATTATTATATAAAAATTCTATAAATCTCTTCCTAAAATCTTTTTCCAAAATTTCCTTTTCTTGCGTTGCTTGGGAAGAGGCTGTTCCATCATCAGAGTCAGGGGCGGCCGGAATTCCTGGACAAACCCAAGCGGATCAATACCATCAATTTGTTCTACTTTTGGGATATATCTTCGGGTAGGAACGGGCGGCGCACTGGCAACTGCCACAGGTACAACCGGTTCCGGTGCCGGGGGACGACCATAAAAATCAGTATAGCTCGGTGGAGCCGGAACGCCATAATCAGAAGAAGCAATAATCGGTTCTGAAGGAATCGGCACTTTTTCCGTTTTATAAACTTTCAAATATTTCCCGGCCACGATTCGGCTACTTTTCAAATTATTCCAACGCTTGAGGTCACTCACTTTGCACCGATGCTTTTGAGCAATCTTACCTAATGAGTCACCTTTTTTTATTTTATATTTCTTTTTTACTTGCTTCTTTTCCATAATAGGTTCCGGGGTCACGTACTTGATGTGAGGCGTATGAGGGCGGCCTGACAAAGCACGTTGTCGGTAGTAAAATTCAGGAACAGAATACGGCCGCAACTTGTGAAACTCATCTACTTTGTGCCTTGGAATAACTAGCAGGTTTCCGGAACGGCTGCTTGGAATGGCATCCCGAACATAAGTGGGATTGAGCAAAGTAATCGCTTCCATTGGCAACCCGGTCACCGCAGAGATCTCTGTAAACTTTGTATGATTAAAGACCCGCATCGTTTCTACATCATGTGAATTGAAAGTTGGGTATTGCGGATTCAAATTGTGTAAATGATAATATTTAAATAAATAATTTGCTGCTACAAATCCCGGCACATAACTCCTCGTTTCTCTTGGCAAATATTTTTTTACCCGATTAAATTTTCGGCTTTTCGCTCTCCGGATAGCCCGATTCACTCTTCCCGGCCCGGCATTGTAAGCTGCAAATGCCAATGCCCAATCTCCAAATTTATGATATAAATGAGATAAATATTTGGCAGCGGCCTCTGTTGATAAATAAGGATCTGCTCTTTCATCCACATACGTATTTATATCTAACGAATATATTTTTCCGGTAGCTGGCATAAACTGCCAAAGCCCTCCCGCACCAGAACGAGAAATAGCTCTTGGGTTTAGTGCGGACTCAATGACAGAAATATACTTGAGTTCATTGGGAGCATTTTGTTCGGCAAGTATCTTTTCTATAATAGGAAAAAATATATGTTGACGACCCAACATGCGCTCCGTTCTGTCCCGATTTTTTACGGTATAGGTTCGGATATAACTTCTCAGGGCCGGACTGAATTCATGCGGAATCAATCCGCCCGGCATTTCATTGAGCCGTTGAGTAATTTCGGAATCGGAGATTAAAACATACTGATGATAATCTGCATAATATTGGGGCGCAGGTTGATGAGTGGATTGTCCCTTTAAATTAAACCCGGCGACACAAATCAAACAAAGCAATAAAATAAACTTTCTTAAGATCATTTTTTAATTATATTTAAATAAAAAACATCGGGATTGTGAGGCGTTTTAATGGAGGCGTTTCACGATTTGATTTTTCAGAGGGGAAAATTACTAAATTTTTTTCATTTGGAATGAAAATTTATTTAATGTATGCGTTAAAATTGATAGAATGTTTATTGTATATCGTTTTACAAGTAAAATATTTTTGGGCGTATGTATCGCGGCTTATTGAACTTAAATAATTAACCGCTGAATCATTTTTGTATCGCAGACTTATTG
>JAHDCK010000365.1 GCA_020629915.1 Saprospiraceae bacterium | reverse complement strand
TTGAAAGAATTTTGTGTTTTAAATTATGATGCAGAGTATCCGATTTTTGATAAGCTCTGCAAAGACCAACAGGAAGCCTGGGCCATCTTTGGCGTTTATACTAATTTTGCCTGGACACCGAATGATGAACGCATCGTCATCTGGGGCGAAGGTGGTCAAATTTATTCCGTTGATGCAGATGGAGGAAATAAATATAAAATAATTCCTTTTGAAGTGGAGGTGAAAATGAAAATTGCGGAGACCATTCATTTTAAAAATAAAGTATATAAAGAAAAATTTAATGCAAAAGTGATTCGCCATGCCGTCACTTCTCCCAATGGCAAAACGCTCGTCTTTAACGCGCTCGGTTCCCTCTGGAAAAAAGACCTGCCGAATGGCAAACCCAAGCGACTGACCAAAAGCAACGATTTTGAATTTGAACCTGCCTTCTCTCCGGATGGAAAAGAAATCGTTTACGTCACCTGGAACGACGAGGAAACCGGAGCGATTTATAAAATAAATGCTAACGGTGGCAAACCCCGAAAGCTCACGCCAGTGAAAGGCATCTTCCGAAGTCCAAAATTTTCTCCGGATGGAAAGTATATCGTTTTCCAAAAGGAAAGAGGAAACGGGCATTTGGGTTTTACCTATACGAAAAAGTCAGGCGTATATTATATGACTTCCAACGGTGGTCGCCCGGAGTTTGTATCTAAGAGTGGGTATTATCCTTCTTTTGATAAAACAGGGAAAAGAATATATTATATTACCGGATGGGGAATGAAGAAAGAATTTAAAAGTGTCAAGCTGGATGGCTCAGATGAAAAAATACATTTTACTTCTAAATATGGGAAAGATTTTACGATAAGTCCGGATGAGGAATGGATTGCCTGGCGGGAGTTATTTAAAATTTACGTTGCACCGTTTCCTAAGACGGGTAAAAAGATGGAGCTCAGCAAGGGAACCAAAGCGGTTCCGGTTTCGCAATTTGCCAGAGATGCCGGAAGGAGTTTGCACTGGTCCGCAGATTCTAAAAAACTCAATTGGATGCTGGGAGAGGAATATTATTCTAATGAATTAAAAGAGCGTTTTACCTTCGTGGAAGGAGCATTGGATAGTTTGCCACCTATTGATACGGCTGGAATTAAAATCGGTTTGGAAGTGGAAACCGATGTGCCGGATGGAATCGTTGCCTTTAAAAATGCCAGGATTATTACTGTAAACAAAAACAACGAAGTTATTGAGGATGGAACTATTCTAATTGAAAATAATAAAATTTTACAAATAGGAAAAAGCAGTGATGTAACTATTCCTGCTAAAGCAAAAGTCATCGATGCCAAAGGCAAAACGATCATGCCCGGACTGGTAGATGTGCATTCGCACCTGGGTACTTTCCGTCTGGGATTGAGTCCTCAAAAACAATGGTCTTACTACGCCAATCTCGCTTACGGCGTAACGACCACTCACGATCCCAGCGTAGAAACAGAAATGACTTTCGCCCAGTCCGAAATGGTGCAAGCCGGATTGATGGTGGGCCCGCGGGTGTATTCTACGGGTAGAATTTTATATGGAGCAGACGGAGATTTCAAGGCGGTCATCAACTCCGAAGAGGATGCGCAGTCGGCCATTCGCCGGACGAAAGCCTACGGTGCTTTTTCGGTGAAAAGTTACAATCAGCCCCGACGCAATCAACGCCAGATGGTCATCAAAGCTGCCAGAGATCAGGGCATTCTGGTCGTGCCGGAGGGCGGATCTTTTTTCTTTCACAATATGTCGATGGTCGTGGATGGACATACGGGAGTCGAGCATAATATTCCCGTCGCCCCGCTTCACAATGACGTGATTCAGCTTTGGAGTAAAACGAAAACGCACAATACGCCGACCTTGGTGGTTTGCTACGGAGCGGTGAGTGGGGAATATTACTGGTATCAAAAAACGGACGTTTGGAAGGATGAAAAATTACTGAAATACACGCCTCGTTCCGTCATTGATGCCAGAGCGCGCCACCGCAAAATGATCCCGGATGACGAATATGAAAACGGACATATATTAGTTTCTAAAAGTCTTAAAAAGCTGACGGATGCTGGTGTAAAAATCAACGTAGGGGCGCACGGGCAGTTGCAGGGGCTAGGGACGCATTGGGAGATGTGGATGTTTTCTCAGGGTGGAATGACGAATGTCGAAGTGCTTCGGGCAGCTACGATGAACGGAGCGGAATATATTGGTATGGGGGATGAAATTGGTTCGTTGGAAAAAGGGAAGCTCGCAGATTTAATCGTATTGGATAAAAATCCATTAGATGATATTTATAATACGAACTCTATTAATATGACAATGATAAACGGTCGCTTATACGATACAGAAACGATGAATGAAATCGGTAACTATGACAAGAAGCGAACAAAATTTTTCTGGGAGTTGGATAATTACAATGCAAATTTCCCCTGGCACCAATCGACGGGAACTTTTATGGCTCCGAGGTGTGCTTGTCAGCGAAATTAGTGGTTCAAGTAATAAGAAATTGAACAGAAAAAGAACACATTTTAATGTTCAAGGACTTGTAACTTGAGCCACTAGGGTAAAGAAAAAAGAAAACCACATAAGGCAAATAAGATCATATAGGTAGGAATGTCTTATATGATCTTATTTGTCTTAAGCAACTAATCAACCGAAATCGACGATAATTTTCAAGGATTTAATTTATCATCCCAGCCCAGACATTCATCGTCGGCGAGATGCCTGAAAAGGCCGATTCGCCTCGTCAGGCGTCTTGCCTGACGAAAACTTTTACTGGAATGCCTGGCAATATCCAAAATCTATTAGTCGGTTTAAATTGATTACCTGCTTATTGAAAATAATTAAATGTATTTTTAAAAATGAGCATCGTGCGATTTTGTTTACTTTTTGTGATAGGTGTTTCTTTTTTTACTTGTAAACAGCCTGCTTCCGAAACTCCGCCTACAACTGCTACGTCTAAAATTCCGCTTGAAATTGCAAGAGCCGAAAAAAGCGACAGCCTAAAATCGGACTTGAAAAAAATGGGCATCTTCTGGGAGCAGCTTGACCTGTATCTCCGAGCCTTCAAGACGGAGCGCAAATTAGAAGTTTGGGTTAAAAATAAATCAGATAAAAAATATAAGAAGTTTACTGAATATGATTTTTGTCGTTCCAGTGGCGTTTTGGGGCCGAAGAGAAAGCGAGGCGATCGCCAGATTCCGGAAGGGCTGTACACAATTTCCGAGTTCAATCCGAAAAGCAATTATTTCCTTTCCTTAAAAGTGAGTTACCCAAATGAGTCCGATAGAATTCGTGGTTTCAAGGGAAGCCTGGGTGGAGATATTTATATTCACGGAGGATGTGCCACGATTGGCTGCATTCCGATAACCAACGATAAAATCAAATCATTATATGTCCTTGCCGAACATGGTAAGGAAATGGATACAGAAAATATCCCGATTCATATCTTTCCTTTTCGTATGAATGAAGACAATATGGGATGGTTTGTTAACCATAAAAATCATTTGTCTTTTTGGGAGGAATTAAAGCCATTTTATGAATTTTTTGAGGAAACAAAGGAAGTTTTAAATTTTAAAATAAATAATAAGGGGAAGTATGTTGTGGAAAAATGAATTAAAATTTGTATCTTTAATATGATATTAAAATTGTTAAGTAGGTGGACATAAATAAGTTATTTTTTTGGCGGATAGATTTTTAGTTCAGACAAGGCGAAAAACACAGGCGATGCCTAAGCATCGGCGAGTATTTTCAACGAAGTATGAACTAAAAAGATGTCGCCATAAAACATATAGTTAATTGTGTCCACCTACTTATCATGTAAAGTTTCGAAAAATGAAATCATCCCTGATTGGCCTCCTGTGTTTTTTCCTTTGTCTTTTTTGTGAAAATGCGAAAGGATTTACTCCCTCCGAATTATCTGATTTTTCTTCCGTAGATACAGTATTTATTTTTACTCCATTATGTGATGGGGATTCTATTTTTTTTAATGATCAATGGGTTTGGATTTCTGGTTTTTATCAGGATACCCTTTTGGATTCGGATGGGATAGATTCCGTTTATGTAACATTGGAAGTATTTGTGGAAAATCCAGTTACACTAGAAATCTTTTTGGATGCCTGTTTTGGAGATTCTTTGCCTCCGGGGGTGTGTCCTCCTCCGGGAGATTATGATTGGCAGATTATAGTTCCTCCGGGACCGGGAGGGGTGTGTGATACCACCCTGAATTATCATTTTGTAGTTCATCCAATTGATAAGGATACAAGTTTTCAATATTTATGTGAAGGCGATAAAATAACTTTTTGGGACGGAACAGCTTATGGTCCTTTTTATAATGACACCACATTTGAAATTCAATACCAGGGAGTATTTTGTGATTCATTTGTTTTTTATAATATATACGTTTTCCCTGATGATATTGAATTTTTATATGATACTATCCAAGCAGATTACGGGGATATTATTGAAGGCACTCCCGTGTTTACGGATACTACAATTTATGATGTAAATATGGTGACTCAGGTCGGTTGTGATTCTATTGTTACGCTTCTTTTTGTAGAAGTAGCAGAACCGGTAAACGTTAATACATTAAGTGAGGATATATTTGAAATTTCTGTTTTTCCAAATCCATTTCAGGATGAAATTAATGTTCAATTTTTAAAGGAAGAAGAAATACCAAATTCAATTCTCATTTATGATGTTCAAGGAAATTTATTATATAAAAAAGATAATATTTCTAAAAAAGAAAA
>JAHDCK010000364.1 GCA_020629915.1 Saprospiraceae bacterium | reverse complement strand
TTTCTGAAAGCGATAAATCAACCATAAACTTCCCGGACGTAGGATTAGGAGAAATATTCATTTTATCTACATAATTAACCGGAGATTCTGTATTGATAACAATTTCACTTAAAACCGGACGAATATTAAATGCCACTTCAAATCCAAAACTCTCAATTAAATCCCAGCTATTCCCCAAATCCAAACTACCCCAGGTTTTGCCAGGAGTATAAATGCTGGATGAAGTCGAGATGAGAAGATTGGTAGAGTCCATTTGGTGAACGATAAAAACATAATCTCCGGGAGGCAACTCAATCGGCACCGGGAAATTTAATTCATATTCTACTTCAGCTCCTACAGCACCTTCAACAGTTATCTTCGCCGTATCTGTAAAAGCATAAATCTGATCTGGCGTTCCGGTTCCGTCCGTAGTATAAATATATCCTGTAATTTCATCTCCCACCGCACCAAGGGCAGAGGTAGTTCGGATGGATTCCACATTTACTGGAACAAGAAATTCATAATTATGCCCCAGCAAAGCTTGTCCATTATTTACGCCCAAACCAGATGTCCAGTTGCCATCATCCCGGGCGTATAGCAGGGGATCTAACGTGATTGACGCTGCATTTGTTTGGACATTATTTCCTGGGCTGGTATCCACATCATCCATTGTTGCGGTATAAGTTACGGTGTATGTTCCGGAGGCCGAAGGCGTAAAACCAGTTCCATTATCATAAAAAACAGCTTCGCCACCCGCAGGAAGTGTTGTCATAGGATCGGATTGTCCTGTATAAACAACACCTGACCCATCTTCTACTACAAAATTGACAACTACATTAGAACCATTGCTACTTCCCTGATTTGCAACCGTAGCTTCCAGCACGAAAGGCTTTTCATTTCCATTGGGCACTATACTGTATTCAGTTGGGAATCTGGCCGATTGAAGTGCAATATCGAAAGGGGCTGGCGGAATAAAAGTAACCGTTATATCATCGTAATATGCAAGGGACTGGCAGGCTCCGTTTGGATTACAAGCTCCGTAGAGGTTTAGAGCATTGAGTTGGTTGATGCCTGCTCCTCCGGCTGCATTGGTATTTAATGGCCAGGTGTGGACCAATGCACCATCGTAGTAAAACTCCCCGGTCATATTGTCAAAATTTGCAATTGTTTTACATTCTACCCACTGATCGTGAACTATATTAAAGGTATAATCTGTGCCTTCGGTTCTCACGAAAGCCTGACCCATAGTAGCATCACTAAAATAAAACTCCGCTGCCCAGTCCGCAGCCGTATTGGTATAATTGTGCTGCAGGTTGAAATATCCACCAGAGGACGCCGGAAGATATTGGAATAATTTTATTTCATAAGTTCCGGAGTTTAGGGTTCCGAAAAGGGCGACAACATCCGTTTGAGTTGTTCCATCATCCTGAATCAGGAGGGAATTAGAACCACTATTGGCGAAGGCATCCGAAATTAGTGAATTAGAGGCTGCTCCAAACCATCCGGTCCACTCATTGGTATTCCATTGGCCATCAAAAGGCCCGGTGGTATAACTTTCAAAGTCTTCATTGGTCAATTGTGCCGAAAGAAATAAAGGCAGTACAGTAAGAAAGAGAAAGGCAATTTTTTTCATAGGTCAATCATTTAGTTAAAAAAGTATTCCTTTCAAATATAGTTAAAATACTTTCTATTTCAGATTTTTTCTTTAGAATAACCTGACGATTAAAGATTTGGGTTTTCTAACTATGTTAATTTTTTACTTAAAAATTTTTGATTACCATGGAATTGAATTATTTTAGTTGTGTAGAATTTGTTTGGAAAGGTCTGCTCTTTTTATTTTTTCCCTAACCCGGCTAAAAATTTATCTGTCCTTTTCAAATCCGTCTTATGTTGCCCACATAAGGAATACACCAACAAACAACACCCTTTTTTATGAAAATCTACTTCTAGAAGAAATATAAGATTTCTTAATGTATTTTCATTTGCCCAACACAAAAACACAAACACATGAACCATTTATTTTTAATGGGGTTCCTTTGGATTTTTTTACTCCAAAGTGCCTTCGCTCAGGATAAGGATTCTCTTGAACATGTTTTTTACCAAAAACTTCTTCCCGGAATCACTCATTTTTCTCAACTGGAAATCCGAAAACAAAATCATACTTATGCCTTAGCCCATCAGGGACGAATGGTGACAGTATTTGATTATTACACCATTAGCTCCCCCGATACTTTAAAAAATGGCCTGACTGAACCCTACGTGAAACTCGTTTTAAAAGACGATCGGATTCAATTGGTGCCTTTGAAAGCAGATACTTTGTTTATCACCCAGACCTTTGACAAAGCTTTTGTCCGGGAAGAGTGGATTATTGTTTCTGAAAAAAGGAGAGGAGAAAAACGCAAATATGGATTTCTGAATCGGTTATGTCATCCATTGACAGAAGTTATATTTGAAAAAATTTATTTAAAATCCGATCCTTTTTTTAATGTCTATTACAATCGAATTAAAGAAAAACCTGATCTTGATTCCATTATTGGATTTGGAAGTTTGTCGGTTACTTCCTTTGTCATTATTTATAATGATGGTCACATTGAAGAAGTGAATTTCTAGGAGTTATTCTACTTATATTATAAAAAAACTAATCGTTTTTCCTTTTAAAATAGTTTACCTTTGCAAAAGTGAAGGGTGAGATATTTGTGCTTTTTATAATACAAAAAAAGACTATCTTTGGTGGGGTTTGATTTGTGTTTTCTACGATAAAAAGTTCTTATGGATATTGAAAAAATATTTTTATTAGTTATTTTAAGTATTATTTTTGCTTGTCATCCGACATTGGAAAAAGCAGGAGGAATAGAACTAGGCTATCGGGTTTTAGACAAAAAAGAATCTTCCGATCAAATTATAAAAATATTAAAAACCCGATTAGAAAAATTAGATGTTGTTAATTTTGAAATAGGCAAGGAAGACAGTTTACTTTCTATCAAGATTCCGGGACATCAAAATATTTCGAGAATTAAGCAACAAATTTCAGGACATGGAATCATTCATATATGTGAAGGATTTCCTTATGAAAAATCTAATTCTTTGCTTAATCAAGTTGCTGAAAAGCATCCGGAGGTACTGCCATTTTTAGATTTTCAACCAAAAAATAAAAATGATCTGCTGGCTTATATTCAGCCTCAAAATATTAAAAAAATTAAAAATATTTTAGAATCTGCTTCAAATGAAAACTGGCCGGAACCTTTTCAGTTTGTGATTATAAAAGATTATAGAAATTTTGGTTTGTTATATGGGATGAAAAACCATGCTAATGCTGCTCTTGAAATTACCAATGAATATATAATTTTAGCAAAAACCAAAATTAGCGAATACAGCGGAGGAATGGAATTGCATATTAAATTGAATGAAGAATATAAAAATAAATGGGAACAGCTCACCAGAAAAAACTTTCGAAAACCATTATTTTTCTTATATGATTTTGAGCCGTATAGTTGCCCCGTAGTCATGGAACCCATTACATCCGGAGATTTCTTAATTTCCGGTCTTCAACAAAATCGAGAAGAATTGGCAGTGATAGTGAACAATCTGCAAACACTGCCACTAAAATCTCAGCTTCAGTTAGTATCTGAAGAGGTAGTTCAACCTAAAAAAGACAGGGAAGATATATGAAGTTTTACATCATTGCAGGAGAGGCCTCCGGAGATTTGCATGGCTCCAATTTGATGAAGGCCCTAAAGAGGGAAAAGGAAAATATGGACTTTCGGGTATGGGGCGGAGACCTCATGCAGCAGGCTGGCGGAGCCCTCGTAAAGCACTACCGGGATTTGGCCTTCATGGGTTTCGTGGAAGTCGTTCAAAATCTCCGAACTATTTTAAATAATATAGAATTTTGTAAAAAAGATATATTAAAATATCAGCCGGATGTGCTGGTGCTGATCGATTATCCAGGTTTCAATCTGCGCATAGCTAAATGGGCAAAAGAAAACAATATACGTGTTTTTTATTATATATCGCCACAGATTTGGGCTTGGAACTCCCGCCGGGTACATGGCATTAAGGCGACAGTGGATCGCATGTTTGTTATCTTGCCTTTTGAGAAAGATTTTTATAAAAAATATGATTATAAAGTAGACTTTGTAGGTCATCCCTTGCTGGATGTCGTTCACAATCGAAAAAAGAATCCTGATTTTTATCATATCAATAATTTAAAAAACAAATCCATCATCGCCCTGCTCCCCGGCAGCCGCCGTCAGGAAATTGAAGGCATGCTGGAAACCATGTTGGAGATGATTCCGCTCTTTCCTGATTATCAATTTGTCATCGCAGGAGCACCCTCCATGTCGCAGTCCTACTACGATGAAATCATCATTTCTATTAACGAAAAAAAAGTGCTAAAAGGTCAAAAACCGATCCTTGGCATTCCGGTCATTTCCGGCCAGACTTACGATCTCCTCCTGGAAGCCAAAGCCGCCCTGGTCACCTCCGGTACTGCCACACTGGAAACGGCCTTGTTCAAAGTACCGCAAGTTGTCTGCTACAAGGGCAGTCCAATATCCTATCAAATCGCCAAAAGAATTGTAAATGTGAAATATATTTCCTTGGTTAATCTGATCATGGATGCTCCCGTGGTTAAAGAATTAATACAGGCGGAATTTAATATAAAAAATATTGAAATAGAATTAAATAAAATATTAAAAGGAGAAGACCGGAAGAAACAAATACAAAATTATAATATTTTAGCTGCGCAGTTGGGTTCCGCCGGTGCCAGTGAAAAA
>JAHDCK010000363.1:802-4758 GCA_020629915.1 Saprospiraceae bacterium | reverse complement strand
GACTTGCAGTCACGACTTGACTTGCCACCAGCACTACTTTTTACCGGAGTATTATCTTATATGGAATCGTTTAATAGTGCGACCGCTCTGCCTCGGGTCTTGCCTCAACTACAATCATTAGACTTGTTCTACTAGGCCAAATTCTGCTCCAAGTGGCAAAATTTTATCCTGAACTTCGTTAAATTTTTCGTCGGATTGCCCGCATCCGACTACAAAATTTGCCTCGTTCAAAATAAAATTTGCGCACTTTCGCTAAAATAGCCCCTAGTAGAACAAGTCTATTATTAAAATTAAAAGAAAGCCTAAATCTGCCAATTTGACTTGTATTTTCTTTTTTAAAATTCGTACATTCGCTTCTTCCATCCAAAACCAGTAAAAAAGGCATTAAAACTACCTTGGATTAGAAATTGTTATAAAACAATTAGAATAAAAATTAAAATCAATATTATGTTTCCAAAAGATGAATTTCACAAGTACGCTACCAAGCACCTCGGTATGAGTAGCTCTTTTGTAGAAGATTATACCAAACACAATAGTAAGGAGGCACTCAAAAACAGCCTGACGCCTTACATCATTGAAGAGCGTCAGCTCAATGTCGCTCAGATGGATGTGTTCTCCCGTTTGATGATGGATAGAATTATTTTTATGGGAACGGTTGTTCGCTCGGACATGGCCAATGTTTTACAAGCGCAATTGCTTTTCCTCGAATCCGTCGATCCCAAGCGCGACATTCAATTGTTTATCAACAGCCCGGGTGGTTCGGTTATAGATGGATTCGGAATATACGACACAATGCAATATGTTAGCCCGGATGTAGCGACGACCTGTACAAGCATGGCCGCTTCGATGGGAGCTGTACTGCTTTGTGCCGGAGCTAAAGGCAAGCGCGTAGCTCTTCCCCACTCCCGCATCATGATTCACCAGTTATCGGGTGGAATGCAAGGGGTGTTCTCTGATATGGAAATCAGCTATAAATTTTCCAAGCAACTGCGCGACGAATTGTACGAAGTAATTGCCAAACATTCTGGTAAAACTTTCGAGGATATCGAGAAAGATAGCGACCGGGATTTCTGGATGAGAGCGGATCAAGCGAAGGAGTATGGCTTGATCGATGAAGTACTGGAACGCAAGCCTGCGGAGTAATTCCCATTTTCGGAAAGTTTTTTGTAGTAATCTTACTTAAAGTCCTCAAAACCAAACCTTTTGCTTTGGTTTTCGGATAAAAAGTTATAATATAATGGCGATACGGTTCTGTATCGCCTCAATTTTTCAGTTATGCGCAAAAATCGGTTCAACTATCGCTGTTCTTTCTGTGGAAGAAATAAGGAGGAAGCCCTGATTCTCGTCGCCGGCATCGAAGGACACATCTGCGAGGTGTGTGTGGAACAAGCTCAGGACATCATCGACGAAGAACTCAACTCCGGTAAACACACAGAAGAAATCAAACTCCCGGACATTCTCTATCCAAAGGACATCAAAAATCATTTGGATCAATATGTCATTGGGCAGGACGAAGCGAAGAAATTTTTGGCCGTTGCAGTGTATAATCACTACAAGCGATTGCGTCAACCGATGGAAACGGATATCGAAATTGAAAAATCGAATATCCTCATGGTCGGGCGAACAGGAACGGGTAAAACTCTCCTTGCCAAATCCATTGCGCGTTTTCTGAATGTTCCTTTTTCTATCGTGGATGCAACGGTCTTTACCGAAGCAGGATACGTGGGCGAAGATGTGGAAAGCATTTTATCCCGCTTGCTGCAGGTTTGTGATTATAATGTGCAGGCCGCAGAAAAAGGAATTGTTTATATAGATGAAATAGATAAAATAGCCAGGAAGCAAGATAATCCTTCCATCACCAGAGATGTTTCCGGGGAAGGCGTGCAGCAAGGATTGTTGAAAATGCTGGAAGGAACGGAAGTGAATGTTCCACCCCAGGGCGGACGAAAACACCCGGAGCAAAAACTCATCACTGTCAATACCAAAAATATCCTTTTCATCTGCGGAGGTGCTTTTGACGGCATTGAGAAAATTATTGCCAGACGAAACAACACCCAGGTGATTGGTTTTGGTGACAACGACATCAAGCGCATCGACAAAGAAAACTTATTATCTTATATTAATCATCAGGATATACGTTCTTTTGGCCTGATACCCGAACTCATCGGACGGATGCCCGTGCTGACTTATTTAGAACCACTGGACGAGGAAGCTTTGCGCCGCATTTTGGTGGAGCCCAAAAACAGCCTGATCAAGCAATACGAAAAATTGTTTGACCTGGAAGGCATCAAATTAAAAGTCACACCCGAAGCGATCACCTACATCGCTCAAACGGCAATGGAATTTAAATTGGGTGCGCGAGGCCTTCGCTCTATCTGCGAAGCCATCATGACGGACGCTATGTTTGAACTCCCTTCCCGAAAAGATGTCAAATCATTCGAGCTGGATCTCGATTACGCCCAGGAAAAACTCGGCAAATCAAAACTCAGCAAACTCAAAGTAGCTTAGGATTCAATAGTTCAATATTCCAATAGTTCAATATTCCAATATGAAAATTATTGTAGTATTGAACTATTGGAATATTGTATCGCTAGTTGCAGTTGTTCTTCGCGGCTGAGGTGGGTGTTGTCCAGTATGATGGCGTCGGGGGCTTTTTTTAGGGGGCTGTCTTTTCGGGTGGAATCGATGTGATCGCGTTGGCGGAGATTTTCTTCTACTTCTTTTTTTGAAATTTGGATGCCTTTGGCTTTCATTTCTTCGAGACGGCGGAGGGTTCGGACTTCTACGTCGGCGGTCATGAAAATTTTGAGTTCGGCTTCGGGGAATACGACGGTGCCGATGTCCCGGCCATCCATGACGATGCCTTTTTGTTTGCCCATCTCGCGCTGCTGTTCTACCACAACTTTTCGTATATGAGAAATTGCTGCTACGTCGCTCACCTTGCCGGAGACGTGAGGTTCACGGATTTCGTCTTCCACATCTTCTCCGTTCATAAACATTCTATTGCCGTTGCCTTCATTTTTAAATTCGAGGTGGATATTTTTCATGGCGGCGATGACTTGTGCTTCGTCGTTCCAGTCCACATCGTGGCGGAGGAAGTACAGGGTCACGGCGCGATACATAGCACCCGTTGTTATATAAATATATCCGAGGGCATCGGCGAGATTTTGTGCGAGCGTGCTTTTTCCGCAGGCCGAGTAGCCATCAATGGCAATGATTATTTTTTTGGCAGACATAAAAAACCGAATTGTGTATTCGGGGGTGCAAAGTACAGCGTTTAATTGTTCTGAGCAAAAATATTTTTTTCTTATGGGTTTTTTTGTTATTTTTGGAACAGGATAGAGCTAACTCAATTGTGGGATAGTCTCTTTTACCTTCAAAAAAATAATAAATCATAATCTACCAATCAAAATTAATTATATTTGTCATTTGAGGCAAACATAAAATAGATATCAAATTTATTCCTCGTTCCTCAAAAATCTGACTAATATCATCATCAGTTGTTAGTATTAAAAGAAGACAATCTAGGAAATATTATATTTGAAATAACTTAAATAATTTTATTCATGAAAAATAGTACTCTTCAAACAGATCGAAAATATGTAATGGATATATTTTCCGAAAAAGCTTTTTATAATGTGCCTGAGTATCAACGTCCTTATGTTTGGCAAGAGGAGCAAATTGAAGATTTTCTAAATGATATTTCAAATGCCATGAAACAAGATATGGAAAAGGAATATTTTTTAGGTTGTATGATATGGAATACGAAAAAGGTAGTTGATGAAAATAATAACTCTTATGAATGCCAAGATATTTTAGATGGGCAGCAAAGATTTATTACAATGTACCTCTTACAGGCTGTTTTAAGAGATTTGGCTGCAGATATTGATTTTAAGGAAACAGTAAACAAATGTTTAAAACAAAGAGAAAATAAATATCGGAGAATCCCAAGCAGA
>JAHDCK010000363.1:0-792 GCA_020629915.1 Saprospiraceae bacterium | reverse complement strand
ATAATTTTTGAAATACGTGAAGATGCTGATTTTCTTGAAGAGTTTGTTTTAGAAAATAGTGGTACGTTAAAAAAAGATAACTTAAAGGAGGCAACTAAAGATGCCTCTAGAAGTGTTTCTGTTCGAAATATTGCGAATGGTATAATTATAATGCATAGGTGGTGGGAAAATAAAAAAAAGGAATTAGTCTCTTTAGCAGGAATAGAAGCATTCCAACAATTTTTGGTAGACTTTTATACATACTTATCAACCAAAGTTTTAGTTTTATATTTAGCAACCCCAGATAATTTAGATGATGCATATAACTTATTTACAGTTCTAAATAGTAGGGGTGTTCAGTTGCAAAACGGAGACATTTTAAGAGCGCAAAATCTTAGAGTAATTGAATCTGAAAAACTAAGGAAGGAATATGCAATAAAATGGTCTAAATATGAAAATAAAATTGATGACCCTTTCAATAGCTTTGATGACTTTCTCTGGACATTCATTTTTATACGAATGAAATATAGGAGCGATGATAATGCATCTATTATCAGGGCATTTGAGTTTTTATATAATCGTTCAGAAGAGAAAGGTGGCTTTGAAAAAGGAATTGAAACTATTGATTGTATTGGTCGTTATGCAAATCATTTTGAAGCTATTTCAAACTCGCTAGTCAAGACTCCTAAATCTGGTAATTTCTTTTCCAATTTAAATTTTATCTTAATCTCCACTTTTGGAAATCAACACTTATCTATTTTAATGCACTATAGAGAATGTTTTGGGGACTATAAGATTGATGATTTATTGGTC
>JAHDCK010000362.1 GCA_020629915.1 Saprospiraceae bacterium | reverse complement strand
ATTGCTAAAAGCATTTACTGCAAATAATAAAAAAACCGTTAGCAAAACTGACCCTGCTAATCCCGCCCAAAATAACAAAGGACGGAAACGCTCCATCGGCAGCCAGCCTTTCAGGTAAACTAAATTCAGGATTTCCAAAATCCACCCTAAGGTGTAACAAGCATTCGCCATGATTCCCCAAAAAACAATCCCTTCTATCAATTGGTCAAATGATTCTCCAATAAAAATTAAAATCCCCAACACGCCACATATCAACATAACAATATTATATAAAATTCGTTTGCGTTCCCACCACCTGACCATTTTTAGTATAGCTTCGTCGCTTCCCGTTTCCATCAATAGTTCATCATCCAATATTGACATTCTACTAAAATTTATTCTAATAATAAAATTATAACAAAGGCAAAGACAAAATAACTTTCGTCCCCTCAGAATCCCCATCGCTATTTTTCATATCAATGATTTCCAAACGCTTACCGCCTTGGCCTTCATTTAAAATCTCCAAACGCTCCTGCGTTACTTGCAGCGCCATTGATTTATGCGTGTGTTCCTGCTGGCTTTTTCGCTCTCGCGCTTCGGCTCGCCCTACGCCATTATCCTGTACAATACATTCTAATAAATTATTTTTTTCTATAAAACTTATTTCAATTATTCCATCCTCCATCTTTTGGGCCACGCCGTGAATGATCGCATTTTCCACGAAGGGTTGAATCATCATTGGCGGCAATAAAACCTCTTCAGAATCCAGATTTTCATCAATATTTATCGTATAATCAAAACTATTATTTCTACTAAACTTTTCCAATGCCAAATAATTCTCCAGCGTCTCCCGTTCCTGCTCTAGTGTTATCTTTGGCTCCCTTGAGTTTTCCAGGATAGAACGCATCAGTTTAGAAAACTTCGCCAACTGATAGCGCGCCTTCTTCGGCTCTTTCGTCGTCAGTGCCTGAATGGAATTTAGTGCATTAAAAATAAAGTGCGGATTCATTTGCAACTGCAATGCTTTTTGCTCTAATTCTAATAAGTTTTTCTCAAATGTCAAACGCTCCTGCTCTAATGCTGCTTTCCTTCGCACTGCATTTACACGAGATTTAAATATACTATAAATTAAAATCCCTCCTACTCCTAATACCAATAACCGAAACCACCAGGTCGCCCAAAACGGAGAACGAATACTAAAGGACAAGGCCAACGGCTCCTTGCTGCCAATACCATCTTCGTTAAATGCCTGTACCTGAAAGGTATATTTCCCCGGCGATAAATTTGAATAAGTCACATCTGTCTTTTGACTAATAGGTGACCAGTCTTGCTCCGCTCCTTTCAGTTTCCACTGGTAGCGCACCTTCTCCGGATTGGAGTGATTGACCCCCAGAAATTCAAAGCCTAAGTGATTTTGATGATAGGGAAAAGATAAGCCTTTTTTTAGTCCGTTCCAGGGCGTGACCCAATCGGCATAAGTGGAACGGGACAAGGATTTATAGAATAATTTTATATCAGTAAAATGTAAAACGGGAGGGGTAGGATTACTCTTCCGATTTTCGGGGTTGTACTTGGTCAGGCCATTGATCGTACCAAACCAAAGATGCCCCTTCCGATCTTTCCAAACGGAATTCTGGCAGGTTTCGATACCGATAAAACCTTCGGATTTTCCGTAGTGCTTGATGGATTTTACCTGGCGGCTGGCATCCAGTTCGATCTTGTCCACGCCCACCTCCGAGCCTGCCCAAAGGTTTTGATCATCGTCCAAAATAAGGGAATAGATATTGCCGGAAGTCAATCTGTCCTTTGAAGATATTTTTATAATATCAATAGAATCTTTATTTAAAAATAATCTTCCAATGCCATTCCGGGTCCCCACCCAAATAAATCCAAGCGAGTCCTGCACGATGGAACGCACAAAATCATCTGGCATCCCATCTTGTTTTGTTATATTCGTAAAGGTTGAATCTGTCTTAAAATAACCCATGCCGTTGTCCCTTGTCGCAAACCACAAACGCTGTTCCCGATCAAGCAAAAGTGCATTGATGCGATCATCTGGAAATCCATTATTTTTTACATATATTTTATAATTAAACTCTGTCGCTGCTTCATTTACAGGAGTCATTTTGGTAACGCCGCCGCCTGCTACACCTATCCAAAAATTGCCCAGTGTATCTTCCACCATATCCCGAATCCAGTTATCCGACAATCCCTTTGCATTGGTATAATACCGAATGGTATCTTCCTCCATCAGTGCCAGTCCACGTCCTTCCGTCCCGAGCCACATTCGCCCTCGACTGTCTTCAAATATCATTTTTGATTTTATATCTAAAAAACCAGAATCAATGCCGTAGTGACTAAAGGTAGAATCATTAAACATAGATACCCCTTTATTATATGCAGAAATCCACATATCTCCGCTTCGATCCTCGCAGATGGCATAGACGTAATTTTCTTTCAGGCGATTGGACTTGTCGTAGTGGACAAATAACTGCCCGGAGTATTTGCTCACCCCGCCGCCGGAAGTCCCAATCCAGATATTCCCCCATTGATCTTCCACCATGCAACGGATGTGATTATTCGTCATTCCATCTCTTTCATTCAAATACGAAAAAGTGCTATCTTTTGGATTCCAAATGCTAAATCCATTCCGCTGTCCGCCTATCCAAATGTTGCCGGATTTGTCCTTGTGAGTACAGAAAAGCAGATTGACCTGCAAGCCCTGCTCTTCCATCAAATAATAAAAACGATTATTTGATAAAATATTCACGCCACCGCCGTAAGTACACATCCAAATATTGCCGTTATCTTCTTCTTCAAAATCCACGACGACTTCGCTGTTCATCCCATCACGTATCCTATATTGTTTTATTTTATTTTTATAAATTTTAAATGCCCCGTCGTTGCTCCCTACCCAGATATTTTTTTTGCTGTCTTCAAAAAAGGCATTGATCCGAATGCGACTTATTCTATCTTCTTTTATATAATTATTTTTCTCTTTTATAAAAACACCTCTATCCGAACCTATCCACATTCTACCCAAACCATCTTCATAAAAACAAAAAACAGATATATTTTCCTCTCCTTTGATTTGCTGCGAACGAAACTTTAAACCATCATAAGTACAAAATCCATTCTGCGTCCCGATCCACAAAATGCCTTTGGAATCCTCAAAAATACTTTCCACCACATTATCCGGCAAACTATCCCGCACCGTAAAAGTCTGAAACGTCCGTCCATCAAACTGACACAATCCACCGCCCTGGGTTCCCATCCAGATATAACCGCGGCTATCCTCCAGCATGGCGTACACCTGAGATTGCGCCAGACCCTCTGCCAGAGAATAATTTTGGAAATTGAATTGCTGGGCGTTGAGCGACACACAATAAAAGAATACTATTATATAAATAAATTTATATTTCAAAAAATTGGTTTTTACATTTTTTAAACGGAATTATCTGCAAAATAAAAAATTTGTGATATTTGCATTTGAATTTTAAGAACATAATTTTATAAAATGGCTTCCAGAAGAAAATATCAACGCAAATCCAAGGAGCGTCCAACCCCAAATCAATCCTCCGGCTCCAATTTTTACCGGAACATGATCATCCTCGCTGTTGTCCTATTATTGGCACTGGGTGGGTATCGTTATTATAAAAAGCTCAACCCACCTCCACCGGAAGGCATCACTTTTGTCAAGGAAGGTGAACTCAGGATACAAGGCGAGGATGGGACTGAAATCGCAAAGCTGGATATCGAAGTCGCTGGCAATCCACAGGAAATTCAGCAAGGGTTGATGTACCGTCAAAGCATGGAAGAAAATCAGGGGATGCTCTTCCTCATGCCTGAGAATCGCCTTCAGTCTTTTTGGATGCGCAATACGTTCATTCCATTAGATATAATTTTTATAGATACGGAAAAGAAAATTGTAAGCATTCAAAAAAATGCCAAACCTCACGATGAAACATCTCTCCCCTCGGCTGGCCCTGCACAGTACGTCCTTGAAGTCAATGCCGGTTACTCTGACAAGCACGGACTGAAAAAAGGCACACAACTCAACTGGACTTTGCAATAACTTTTTATGGAACTGAATGATTTTTTATATATAATTTCGGGTACTTTATTCATCAGTCTGATGGCACAGGTCACTTTTCCCTTGCCGATGATTCCGATCACGGGTCAGAGTTTGGCCGTGCTGATGGTGGCTCTGGGACTAGGGATGAAACACGGCGGGCTGGCTATCGCCTTGTACCTTTTGATTGGCATTTTAGGTTTGCCGGTCTTTGCGGAAGGGACTTTTGGGTGGGAAAAAATTGTAGGGAAAAGCGGTGGATATTTATATGGATTTTTAGTGGCCGGTATTCTGGTTGGGTTGCTTGGAGATTGGGGTTGGAATTTGAGCTGGTGGAAAAGCATTCTGGCAACGGCTTTGGGGACGGCTATTATTTTGGCGATTGGCGTAGGGCATCTAAGCCAGGCGATTGGTTTTGAAAAGGCCATGACTTATGGTTTTTATCCTTTTATAAATGGAGCGATTGTGAAAATTTTTCTGGGTGCTTTATTGGTTTGGCTGTTTTATTATTTTAAAATGCCGCTTTTGAAATAATAAAAAAGGCTTTCTTATAAAAAATACTGCGACCGCTCTGCGGTCAGATGATGATATTCCTTCATTTCTGGCTAAGGGCAAACGTACTGTGACCGCTCTGCGGTCATTTCACCCGCTTGACCGCAGCACAGTACGTTTGCCGTCAGGTAAAATTGAAAGAGGATTCGACCGCAGAGCGGTCGCA
>JAHDCK010000361.1:2393-4786 GCA_020629915.1 Saprospiraceae bacterium | reverse complement strand
ACACAGGGCTAAGATGACAACATAAACATTATAATAGGCGTTATTTTTTTAAAACACAAATGTTGTACTTTTTCCTAATGAATTTTATGTTTTTTAGAATGAGGTTATTATTTATAAAAATATTTTTGTTTTGTTCGGTATTCGTTTTGGGTCAAAACAAAACGGAAAAAGCATTATCTGTTCTGGAAAAAGATCCACATTTGAAATCTGCCAGTTGGGGATTTTGTGCTTATGAGGTGGAAAGTGGAAAAATGCTGGTCGGTCGCTCACCGGATCAAAGTTTGATACCGGCTTCCTCGCTCAAAGTGGTGACGACGGCCACTGCTTTAAAAATATTAGGCCCTGAATACAAATTCAAAACTGAAATTCAATACGATGGAGTGATTGATGCCAATGGTGTATTAAATGGAAACTTATATTTAAAAGGTTATGGCGATCCGACATTAGCTTCTCCCGAACTCGATAACGTTTTAAGAATGGATGCGCTGCTTCAGGATTGGACAAGTCATATACGAAATGCCGGAATACGTTCTGTTAATGGAAAAATTGTAGGAGACGGAACCTGGTTTGATTCTCAGCAATTGCCGACGACCTGGCAGTGGAATGACCTCGGAAATTATTATGCTGCCGGAGCCAGTGGATTGAACTTACATGAAAATTTATATTATTTAAATTTTAAACAGAATCCTTCACAAGGCAAAACACCTGCCATAAAAAATATCGAACCGGATTATCCTTTTGTCACTTTTGTCAACGAGGTTGTTTCTAAGGGGACAAGAGATAATGCCTACATTTTTGGTGCGCCTTATTCTAATACCCGGTATGTGCGCGGGAGCATTCCGGCAGGGAAAGGTACTTTCACGATCAAGGGAGCCGTTCCCGATCCGCCTTTCTTCGCGGCTTATCATTTGACTAAAGTTTTGGAGAAAAACGGGATTCAGACCCTTCAGGAAATGACGACTTACCGGGAACTGAAAAGGGAAGGTTTTTATTCTACGAAAAGAAAAATAATACATACGAATTATTCTCCTCCATTGAGAGTGATTGTTGAGGAAGCGAATATGGAAAGTGTCAATTTGTATTGCGAGGTATTGCTTAAAGCCATTGGGAAAAAACAAAAAGGGAAAGGAACAACGGAAGCCGGACTGGAAGTCGTAAAGGAAACCTGGAAAGCTGCGGGGGTGAATGTGGAAGGGTTTTTTATGGAGGACGGCTCTGGTTTGTCTCCCAGAAATGCCGTAACCACAAGACAACTCGCTGCATTGATGCGTAAGACTTATTTAGATAAAAATATTGATAAAATATTTATATCTTCCTTGCCGCTAGCCGGGGAATCGGGGAGTTTGAAGCACATGCTGAAGGGTACAGCCGTGGAAGGAAAGCTGCGAGCCAAGAGCGGTTATATCCGTCGGGTCAGGAGTTATACCGGATTTTGTCCGACGCAAAATGGTAAAATGGTGGCGTTTTGTTTTATCATAAACAATCATACCGCTTCCAACTCGGCTATTCGAAAGAAGATGGAAAAAGTGATGGCAACGCTTTATTATTTATAAGTAAAATTGTTATGAATAAAAAATTATCACACATAAATGAGGAAGGGAAAGCGGTGATGGTAGATGTTTCGCACAAGGAAGTGACGGAAAGAAAAGCGGTAGCCACCGGACGAGTTATATTGCCGGAAGAGGTATTTAAAATATTAGAAAAAGATAATTTTTTAAGTAAAAAAGGAAGCATAACGCAGACGGCGATCATTGCCGGGATACAAGCAGTCAAAAAAACATCGGATTTGATTCCGCTTTGCCATCCGTTGCCTGTGACAAAAATTGATATAGAAATAAATCCTATTCAAAACGGATTAGAAATTTCCTGTTTGGTAAAATGCTCTGGCAAAACAGGTGTGGAAATGGAAGCACTAACCGGAGTGTCTGTCGCTGCCCTGACCATTTACGATATGTGCAAAGCCCTTTCTCACGATATTCAAATTACAGATATTCAACTCAAGCACAAATCCGGAGGAAAAAAAGATATCAATAAATAATGGGGGTTACAGAGGTTTTATTGTTAGGTGTAGTATTTTTTATCGTATCTTTTATTTATTCATCTGTTGGCTTTGGTGGTGGATCGAGTTACCTCGCTATTTTGTCTTTATTGGCCCTGAATTTTTTTTCTGTTCGCTCGATTGCATTGGTTTGCAATTTGGTGGTAGTGAGTGGTAGTAGTTATTTATATTATAAAAAAGGACATTCTGATTTTAGGAAATTTTTACCTTTTGTCGTGGCGAGTATTCCGTTGGCTTTTGTCGGAGCCCGGTTTAAATTAGAAGAAGCATTTTTTTTTATTATATTAGGAATAGCTTTAATTAGCTCAGCGATAGCATTAATGTGGCAAACCCG
>JAHDCK010000361.1:0-2293 GCA_020629915.1 Saprospiraceae bacterium | reverse complement strand
GCACCGTTATTATTGATATTTGTTCTAGGAATATCTGTTTTGTTTGGCGGACAGTTAGGGGTTAGGCTGAGCCTGAATCGCTTTTCGCCGGGGATGATAAAAATGGTAACGGCATTTTTGGTGTTGGTTGTGGGAGGGCGATTGCTTTGGAATTATGGGATTTTAATATTTTAAATTTTTATAATCCCCCGGCGTATCCACATCCCAAAATGCCTTTTCATTTTCCAATTCTACTAAAACAACAAATGCTTTATTCCTTTGAATAATTTCCCGGCAACCTTCTGGCTGATCGTGGTCCAGAATTTCTGATTTAAAATGGTGAGAAAAAATAACCGGATTGCCTTTGCGCTTGCCCAGAACAGGCTGAATGATAAGTGGTTTATTATTATAATTTAATTTAAAATTTCTAATTAAAATATTATAATCCTCTGTTTTTAAAAAAGGCATATCCGATAGCGCAATGATAAAACCAGAACAATTTTCATCCAACGCCTTCACACCTGCCTGAATAGAACTCGTCATTCCGATTTTGTGATTTTTATTGTATATAAAATACTCAGTTTTGTCTTGCAGTAAGTTTTGGATTTTCTCTTGCTCAAAACCCGTTATCACGAGTATCTTATCTATATCACTTTTTAAAATTTTATCAAAGGTGAATTCTACAAGCGTCCGATCGGAATAGGGGAGTAAAAGTTTGTTGTCTTTTCCCATTCTTCTGGAGCTTCCGGCAGCGAGGAAGATAGCCTGTACAGTTATTTTAGGATGTTTCAAATAAAAAAATTTTACTCCAGACAAAGTTATAGCTCTATTTGAAAAATTTGGAATCTAAATTGCGGGAAAGTAACTTTATCTTCTATTTTCAAAAACAATGATTCGAAACTTTCGGGAAAAATACCTGCAAAAACTCATTCGTCAATCCATCTACACCGGGTTGATCTCGAATGCGTTGATATTTGTGGTCAGTCTGATTTTTATGGAAGACTGGCTGGTTACCGGCACTACTTTTCTCTTAATGGTGGTAGGGTTGACGAGTTATTTTTTGTACTTCCACAAAAAACTGGTTTTTGGGTTGCACTTCCTCTTCGTGGCTTACCTGATTGTTTTAGCAGCCATTTCTTTTACACCACTCGTTCAATATCCACTCACTTTGGGTTATCCGGTTATTCTGGGGATGGCCATTTTGTTTTTTAATGATTTTAAAACCCGGATTTTTTATACCGCTTTAAGTAGTGTTTGTTGCGTCATTACTTTGGTATGCATTCAACAGTTTGCTTTTTCAAACACCGGGCCTTTTCATCTGGTTGTTAGTATTTTGACAGGTTTAGGTTTTTTGATATGTTTTTTTATTGTATTGCAAATAAGTACAGATCAGATAGAGAAATACCGGAACGAACTGGAAGAAAACGAAGCGGAAATTATCAAACAAAATCATAAACTCGAAGAGTACATCGAATCCAATATTCAGCTTCAGCAGTTTGCGCATATCGCTTCTCATGATTTAAAAGCACCCATTCGTTCTATCAATAGTTTTTCGACCTTGCTCCGCCGAAAAATGAACGATAAACTCACCCCCGATGAAGATGAGTTTTTAACTTTTATAGAATCCAACGGACAACAAATGGCGGCTATGATTGATGACCTATTGGCTTATTCTAAAGTAAACTCTCAAAAAATTAATATTTCTAAAATAAATACTAAGGAAATCCTTAAAGATGTTTTATCTGTATTAAAACCCCAGGCCAGGGATAAAAATGTATCTGTAACCTATGATGGAGAATTTCCAGCGCTCTTTGGAGATGCGATAAAAATTAAACGGGTCTTCCAAAATTTAATTTCTAATGCCATTAAGTTTTCAAATAAAGGAGCCGATTCTTTTATTAAAATTTATACTCAGGAAGAAAATAATAAATGGAAATTTTATATAAAAGATAATGGGATTGGTATAAAGCAAAACCAACCAGACATCTTCGAGCCTTTCGTCCAGCTCAATGCCCAATCCGAATATGGCGGAACCGGAATGGGTCTCTCCTTCTGCCAAAAAATTATTCGACAACACGGTGGCATTATCACCTACAATTCTACCTATCAGGAAGGAACGACTTTTTGTTTTTCCATTGCTAAAAGTTTGGAATCAGAAAGTGAGGATAATATTGGGGAGGCATCTAAGGGCTAGTGGCTCAATTTCTTATAACTTGAACCACTAGTTTTTCTATGTATCGCAGACTTATTGGTTTTCAGAAAATAACCGCCGAAAATAAATCGGGCGCGTTGCTGGTGTCAGGTGGGACACCTG
>JAHDCK010000014.1 GCA_020629915.1 Saprospiraceae bacterium | reverse complement strand
CTGCGTTTAATTTGTATATTTTATTATTCTCTCATCCCTAAGAACCATAAAAATTAATAACTAATCATCCCAGGGGTCCTTCTTTTTCCGCTTTACCAAATCCAGTTTTAAGGAAAATATATGTGAATATAAAACTTGTGAAACGTTACCCAGATTTGTCAAAGCATAATCTACTTTAAGATTTCCAAGAGAAATGCCCAGACCGACGTTAGGCTGCATAGTATAAATAGTAGTTTCCGGATTCAGATCATCTTGTGCCTGTTGGAAATTTCCGATTCCACCCCGTATAAAAATGAAATCTTTATAGGCTAATTCAAGTCCTGCTTTTGGATCGATATTCACTGAACTGGAACTTATTAAAACATTTCGCTGGCCATCAAAGGTAAAATCCGCATCTAAAGTAAAGGTAAAGCGAAAGACATCATTAGGTATATTGTGGTGGGCCAAACCCAAAATTACTCGCGGGCGAGTCACTTCAACTGAACTTACAGGAATTACATTATTGGTCAAATCCAAAATGGCCTTTTCTTCTTCCGTAAAGGAAAACTTCCAGGCATTAAAGGTAGTTGTTATATCTCTTCCCATCAGCGCAAAAGTCCAGTTCTCACTGGCCTTATATTGAATACCAAGGTCAACTCCAAATCCTCTGGCACGTGCAAATGTACCTGCAGATCTTGTGATGATCTTGGTACTTAATCCTCCGGATAATTTATCTCCAAACTTTCGGGCATAAGAAATAAAAAAGGCAACATCCGAAGCAGAGAATTCTGTTACATTGTCGTAATTCACTCTTCCCTCAGAGTCAATCAGATTAAAAGTATTTGGAATATTATCTATACCCAATCGGACAAAAGATAAACTTCCTCCTGCATTTTTTCCAAGTTTCCAGCCAAGCCCGCCATAGTCGTATTTCCCAATACCCGCAAACCACTCTGCGTGCATAGCAGCCGCCTGAAAATTTTTCAGTCCGGTTAGTCCGGCCGGATTCCAGTAGCCGGCTGTTACATCATCCACCAGGGCAATATGCGCTGTTGCCATTCCCTGTGCTCTGGCAGAAACACCTATATTTAAAAAATCATTACTAAATTTGGGCGCTTGGGCAAAGAGTTGCCCTGCCAGCAGTAATGTTATTGCAAAAGGCAGGATTTTGGGTAAATTGGATAACAACTTCGACATAGTTAATTTTTATTTCTATTAAAATTTTTCAAATTTAAATCTGCGGAAAGGGAGATCACATGAGAATAGGCTCCTTTGGATTCTTCGCTGATATTTGACATGGCGTAGTCAATTCTTACCATTGCAATTTTTAAACCAATCCCGGCATTGGGTTGTACATTCCAAATATTCCCCCCAAAAAAACCCGGTTGCTGTCGTATTTTATTAACGCCGCCTCTAAGATATACGAAGCCTTTGTAATTAAGTTCCACGCCCAGCACAGGATCAACGCTGATGGGGTTGGATTTTAATAAAACATTTCTTTCGCCGTCTGTTGTCGCAATTAAGTTTACCTCTGTCAACCAACCAAAATTCTCCCATTGGTGTTCGTAGGCTGCCCCCATGATGATCTGGGGTTTGGTGATTTCCAGGGAGTTAATCGGCAGGTCATTATCACTCGCCTCCAAAATACTTTCCTCTTCTGCGGTCAATCCAAAAGTCCACGCATTAAAAGTGGTCGTGATATCCCGAAATAAAACCCCAAATTGCCATTTTTTTAATTTGTATTGCATTCCGGCATCCAGTCCAAAACCCCAGGAATTGGCAAAGGAACCAATTTTACGATGCACGATTTTGGCATTTGCCCCTACTTGTATTTTATTATTTAAAATATTTCTGGCGTAGGAACCCACAAAAGCATAATCCGCTGCTGAAAAAGGCACAATATTATCGTAATTGATATTGCCTTCAGAATCGTACAAGCTTAATGTATTGGGAATATCATCAATGGCAAACCGAATCAGCGACAATCCGACGGCATGTTGTTTTCCCTGAAGCGGTTTGGCGACAGCCAGATAATCATATTGGCCAATACCGGCAAACCATTCGGCGTGCATGAGGGACACACTTAGCTCAGATTCCAGTTGCATCAGCCCGGCCGGATTCCAAATCCCGGCTGTGGCATCCTTTACATTGGCCACCTGTGCCATTCCCATACCATGGGAGCGGGCTCCAACACCGATAGACAAAAATTCATTACTGTATTTTTGTCCAAAACTGTTTGTAGAAATTAAAACAGTTATAATAAAAAAAGATATTTTTAGGTAAAAATTCATGTTTTGGATTTATTCAGTTCCCAAAAATAACGGAATAGTACGAGTTAAATTTCCGGGAACCGTCGTATTGTTGACTTTTGTGTGGAATCAGACAATTTCCATAATCGAAATTAAAATTTTCGGGGCAATAAACCTCAAAATGGAGGGTTTTTTAATTGTCAGTTTCTTGGGTTATTTTTGCCGAATAAAAGGGATCAACGGATTTTGTTATTCCTAAAAATCAATTTCATGTTAAAACAACTGGATAAATGGTTAATTCTTCAGTTTCTACCACCGGTAGTCCTGACTTTTTTTATTGCCATGTTTGTGTTTATCATGCAATTCTTTTGGAAGTATATAGATGAAATTGCGGGAAAGGGGCTGGAGTGGTATTATTTATTAGAATTGATTTTTTGGTTGTCTATTTCCCTGGTTCCGATGGCATTGCCTGTTGCCATTTTGATCTCTTCTGTAATGGTGTTGGGTAGTTTAGGAGAGCACTATGAAATGGCCAGTATCAAGTCGGCAGGAGTTTCTCTTTGGCGAACTATGCTGCCCCTGGTTTTTATCTCCGGGATATTTTTTACTATTTCCTTTGTTATTGCTAACAATATCGTTCCTTATTCCAATCTAAAATTCCGGGTATTGCTGAGAGATATCCGACAACAAAAAACTTCCTTCTTTTTGGATGAAGGGATTTTTAATTACGATTTTGAAAATTTAGTACTTAGAGTAGGGGAGAAAGCCGAAGAATCCGGAGAAATTCGCGATGTGTTGATTTACGATCATAGTGACCGAAAAGGGAATAATAGCCAGATCATTGCTAAGAGTGGAGAGATTTATTCTTCCAAAGACAAGCGGTATATGGTTATGAAATTGTATGAAGGGCATCAATATCAGGATCAAAAACCAGCCAGCCGAAAAGAAAAAAAGAAGTACCCTTTTGTTCGGACGAATTTTAAATCACTGGAAAAAATATTTGATTTAAGTGAGTTTGATCTCAAAGAGACGGATGAAAATATTTACAAAGGTCACGAAGCCATGCTGACCATTCGGCAGAGTAAAGCTAAGATAGATTCCCTCCGGCTTAAGATGTTTTTGAAAAATAACCTGTTGGTTTATTCCCGGACCTATTTTAATTACCGGAAACGACCCAAGGATTCTACCATGATTTACGATCCTATTCCTCCTGATATGAAACTGGAAAAAAATTATAATAATATAGTAGATTTAATTCCGGAAAAGAAACAAGCAAAAGCATTGGACCGGGCACTGACCTTTGCGCGGAGTGTCAATAGTCATTCGGTAAGTGCCCAAAAATCTGTGGAGAGAATTGAGCAGATGATTGTAAAGCATCAATTACAAATATATCAAAAAATTAATTTTGCTCTTTCCTGTATTTTGTTTTTGTTTATCGGCGCTCCAATGGGAGCCATTGTGCGTAAGGGAGGATTTGGGTGGCCGATGTTGATTTCCATTATCTTTTTTGTGGTGTTTATTATGTTGGAAATTACAGGACGAAAGCTCGCTGAAGAAATGGCTATTCATTCCTTTGTGGGTGGCTTTTTACCTTGTATGGTCATTTTTCCCTTTGGAATTTGGTTGACCTACAAGGCGATGCAGGATGCCAATGCTAGTAGCCTCAATGCTTTTTTTACAAAGGTGGTCAGTTTTTTCAAAAGGGAAAAACCCGAGGAGGCAATAGAATCAAACAACTCAAACTCGCCGGATGATCCAGCCTAGAAATTATTCCTTTTTTATTCCCTGGGCAGGTATTATACTGTTTGGCTTGCCTATAGTTTTGACCTTGCCACAAGGGGAAGTCCTGCTTTGGATTAACCAGCAAAATAATGCTTTTTTAGATGTATTTTTTAAGTATGCAACGATGCTGGGAGAGGAATGGATGTATTTGTTATTGATTGTTGCATTGTGTTTTATCAGATATTTATATGCTTTATTTATTCCTGTGTTGGGTGCATTAGTTGCCGGGACGAGTTTCGGATTAAAAACTTTTTTTGGTCATCCGCGGCCGGAAGTGTTTTATAGAAATATTGAAGAAATATATAATCAGCTACATTTTGTTCCGGGCGTTGATATTTATTCCGGGTATAACAGTTTTCCCTCCGGGCATACCATGTCCGGGTTTGCTTTGTTTGGATACTTTGCTTTTTGCCTGCCAAAAGCCTGGCAAAAAATCGTATGTTTTATATTAGCATTTTTAGTGGGATTTTCCAGAATGTACCTGTTTCAGCATTTTTTGCAGGATGTATTATTTGGTGCATTCGTGGGCGTTTTTTTAGCTACTGTAGTATTCTTGATAACAGAAAAATTTAATGGACATTTAGAATTGTGGTATAATAAAAAAATATCTTTTTAGTTTCAATTTCACATTCCAAAAAAATATCACTCTCGTCGTAGTCGTATCTCCACCCGTCTGTTTTGCTTATCATCTCCGGAAGCTCCGGAGCCCCGTCCCTCGTATTTTACATTATCAATGACAACACCCTTGCCAGTGAGGTAATTATAAACCGCCGTTGCCCTGCGTTCAGATAGTTTTTTATTATATTCGGCATTTCCGGAAGCATCTGCATATCCTACGATTTCTACTTCCCAGTTGATATGTCCAGCCATATCCCGGATTACATCCTTGAGGAATTGTTCGTTGGTAAAATTGATTTCAGCTTCATCAAAACCAAAAAATATCTTATAATTTTTTTCTATAATGCCAGCAGTAGGAAGTGGTTTGAAAGAAGGTGCGACGACCCTGGACTGAGCTTGAGCAGGAGCCTCCGAACCTTCTGGTGTCAGTTCAAATTCAAGAGAAATACTATTGTTTCCTTCCTGTCCTTCCAGCAGCATGGCTTCCATAAAAAACTCAAAACCTGGTTCATCAACCTGAAAGGCGTACACCTTTTTAGTTGGCAGGCAGGTAAAAAACCAGCCTTTTTCATCCGAGGAAATGACACGCCCTACCTCCGGGGTAATATCAATAACGGTTTCAATGGGTTCACCATCGGAAGCATTTTTTATCTGTCCTGAAACCAGCAGCATTTCTTCCGGCCGGAATGTTTCCGGCATTTCGAAAGAGTACAAATCCAATCCTCCTTGCCCTCCTTCTCTGGCGGAAGCGTAATAGGCTGTTTGTGCATTTGGACTTAAAAACAACCCAAATTCCTTAAACTGGGTGTTGATAGGAAAGCCTAAATTTTTTGGAGCCTGCCAGCCAGATTTGAATTTTTTAGATATAAAAATATCTCCGTCACCATAACCCGGCCAGCCATTGGAGGTGAAGTAAAGGGTTAAACCATCCTGAGCGATAAAAGGAGCTTCCTCGTCTCCGGGCGTATTGATTTCCGGACCCAGATTTTGGGGTTTGCCCCAATCCCCGTTAGATTGCTTTATACTTAAATAAATATCTGCACCTCCATAACCTCCCGGTCGGGTACTGCTAAAATATAAATGTTGTCCGTCACAACTGACAACAGGTTGAGAGTCCCAGGAAGAGGAGTTGATGGCGCCTTCAATTATTTGCGGATTGCTGACATCCCCTTCGTCGTATTCGGCAGCGTACAAGTCACAGCCTCCTTCAGTTCCTTCCCAAAAACAGGCAGCAAAATATAAGGCCCGTTCATTGGTACTGAGTTTGGCCATACCTTCATTCATTTCTGTATTGATGTCAGATAGGCGGGAAGCTCGCCCCCATTTTTCTTTTTTAAGAGCGCTGACATGGATATTTTCATCGGAGTATTTCCCTTTTCGGGTAAAAAGCAGGTGTCCTTCCCGGGCACTTAAATATGGAAAATACTCATCTTTTTTTGTGTTAATATCATTTCCCAGGTGGGTAGGATGTTCTTTTACCTGAGTAGGTGGATGCGCTTTTATATATTCAATATTTTGAATGCGAATGGGAGCCTGAATATTATAATCCTGTTCCAGCCCGCTTTCTTTTTTAGAATTGGTGAATTTTTCTTCCTCCAATTCCTTGTATTTTTGAAAATATTTAAGGGCTTCGTCAAATACACCCGATTTGAAGTAGGCTTCGCCACACTCAAAATAGGCAGACCGGGATAGCTTTGCATCCAACTCAAAAGAAGTTTCCAGGTCTTTGGCAGCCTGTTGGTATTCTTCTAATTTTAATAATACTTTTCCCAATTCACGGTAAGCCACCGCGAAATCTTTTTTCATTCGGATGGTTTCCTGTAATTGAAATCTTGCTTTTTCATATTTTTCCTGATTGATAAGCGTTTGTGCTATCTTCAGGGATTCAAGGGCGTTTTGGGTTTCGATAAAACTGACTCCGGGCTGGGCATTTGAAAATAAAATCCAACCACAGAACAGTAGGATTAGTCTCGATCTCATCTTTTTTATATACAATTAAGAATGAACAATTAAAAACGCTCCATTTTAATTTTTCATTTAATTTTCATTTCCTTAAGTAGGTGGACACAATTAACTATATGTTTTATGGCGACATCTTTTTAGTTCATACTTCGTTGAAAATACTCGCCGATGCTTAGGCATCGCCTGTGTTTTTCGCCTTGTCTGAACTAAAAATCTATCCGCCAAAAAAATAACTTATTTATGTCCACCTACTTAAATGAAAAAACGCCACAAATATGACACCGAATTTTGATTAATTCAACTCTAGTATGAGAATTCCCTGACCTTTTATTTCAATTTCCCCTAGATTGGTATAATTTTTCCCGGAAAGAACCTCACTAGCCTTAGAAAAACCTTTCATCCGTTCTGCAAAGCGGTCCGTTTTTAGGGTATAATCTTTCGCATGCGTATTCATGATAATCATAACTGTTTTATTATCATTATATCTAAAAAAAGTATATACACCATCTTGTGGAACAAACTGCATGAGCTTTCCGGTTTGCAGTACGGGATTTTCTTTCCTGTAATTGGCGAGTTTTTTTACAAAATTGAATGCCTCTGCTTCCAGGCCAATTCGGTTTTTTGCAGTGAACTTATCGACAGGATCGCCTTTCCACCCGCCAGGAAAATCTTCTCTGGCTTCCTTGCCGTGCAAACCTGAAAAATTTTTCATTAATATTTCTGTCCCGTAATACATCATCGGAATACCTCTCGTCGTTAATAAAAATCCAAGTCCCTGCTTATACTTATTGATATCCTCACCGATGACGGAATAGAACCGACTCAAATCGTGGTTGTCCAGGAAAACGACATTTCTATATGGATTTTTATAAATATAATCCTTGGCTAATGTGTAATAAATGCGAGTGACGCCTTCCGTCCAGCCTTGTTCTTTTGTCAGGGCTTCGTTGAGGGCGTAGTATAATTGAAAATCGGTAACGCCAGGATTGAAATTTTTTCTTCCGGCAATGTGATTCTCTGCGAAGAATGCCTGCACGGGTGTGCCATGCACCCAGGTCTCTGCGAAGATGCCAAAATCGGGATATTCTTTTCGGATGCGTCTGGCCCATTCCTCCATAAATTGCTGGTCGGGATAGGCGTAAGTATCCACGCGAAAACCATCCAGCCCGGCTTCCTCAATCCACCAAAGATTCATTTGAATCAGGAAATTAGCCACTTGAGGATTGCGCTGATTGAGGTCGGGCATGTGGGTGTCAAACCAACCATTACTCATGAGATTGCGATCGTAATTGGAGGCATAAGGGTCCATGAGCGTTGGAGCGCGGTAGGTCGTTCGGGTAAATTCATCGTGTTGATTGAGCCAGTCTTTGGCTGGTAAATCTTTTATAATATAATGCTGATCGCCTACGTGGTTGTGGATGATGTCCTTGATGACTTTCATTCCATTTTTATGACAATTATTTATAAATTCTAAATATTTATCATTGCCACCGAAGCGGGGATCGATTTCGTAGTGGTCGGTTGTGGCATAACCGTGGTAAGATTCGTGGGGTTGATCCGAAGTAAGGACGGGGTTGAGCCAGATGGCAGTTGCACCGAGTTCTTTGATGTAATCCAGGTGATTGATAATGCCTTGCAAGTCGCCGCCATGTCGCTCGCCGAGGTCTTTGCGGTTGACGGTAGTTTGCTGCATTTTTGGGTTGGAATCATTAGAGGGATCGCCGTTGGAAAAGCGATCAGGAAAAATTAAGTATATAAAATCCTCACTTGTGATTCCCTGGATTCGGTTGTCAGCTGTACTTTTTTCCTTTAATTCATATTCATATTTGAATTTTTTTCTTCCTTGTTTAAAATAAATCGGGAACTTTCCTGCTTTGGCATTTTTTAGGTCTAATTCTAAAAATAAATAATTCAAACTCTCTGCTCGTTTTACTTTCAGTCCAATATTTTCCTTAGAATCAACAGAGACCTCATAGCGGGCTATCCCGGGATGATGAATCAGTAGTTCTACCATTGGATTTTTCATACCAACCCACCAATGCGGAGGTGCTACTTTTTCCAAAGGAATATCTTTTATATTTGGCTCAGTAGCCTGAGCATTGTTATAAAAAAATAATAAAATAAAAATAAGTGAAATTTTAATAAAACAATGTGCAGATTTCATTTTAAAATATTTTATGTATAAATATATTCGTAGTTAAAAAATTCCATTAAATCTTTTTCTTTTTCCAGTTCGTTATTAATGAGGTTTAAATCTTCTTTGGATAGTCGTTTAATTTTTTCGGGGTTGAGGTTTTGGATAGGTAACTTTTTTGCATTTAAATAGTTTTGATTTTTATATTTTTTTTTAAATTTTATTTCTCCAATTACCGGCAGCCAATCTCTTATTTTTTGCATTTCTGATTTCGGATCATTAGCAAGATTTGAGTATTTTAAATTATAAGTATTTTTTAAGTTTAAAATATTCCATCTTTGAATTTTTAAAAGTTGGATGGCATGTTGAATAGTTTTCTCCTTGGGTTGATAGTTTATTTTTCTAAGATAATTTTCTAAAACTGCGTAAGGGTTTCTGTGTAAGCAAATAAAATAAGCATTGTCAAATTCGGCTTCTATCCACTTGCTGTGAAATTTAGTAAAAATACTTTTGTCTAAAAAAACAGGTTTAGCCGGGTTCCAGTATTTTAACCATTCGGTATGGATGGCTCGCCAGTCCAAAGCCCGGTTTTTATTTTCATCTTTCCAATATTCACCGATCAAATCCCGAACGACTGGCAACTGTTCGCCTTCTCTTTCCCAAAGGTTATTATTGATGGCAATGTTTTCAGAACTACTTAATATCTGATGGCATAGCGTGCTGCCACAAGCACCCGGAGATAAAATAAACAGATAGGTTTTATTTTTATTTGAATAAAACATCCTCCGAATGGAGTTAAATGATCGCCAACCAATAAAATATATGTCAGATTTTGTTATGTTTAAGGGATTTTAAGCAGGTGATTTAAATTTATTTTCCTGAACAAAAAAAGTAGCTACTGCTCCTAAGAGGAGAGAAAGCCCAGCAAAAATCATGGTATTGATAGTTGCTTCTCCCAGGAAGGTGTAGGCAAGATTTACCCCACCCAGCGCTGCAAAAATTTGTGGAATAACAATAAACATATTAAAAATACCCATGTATATGCCCATTTTCTTTGGGTCTATCGAACCGGCCAGCATGGCATAAGGCATGGATAAAATACTAGCCCAGGCAACACCGATCCCGGCATAACAAAGGTGCAACATCCATTCCTCTGAAATGTAATACATTCCAATGAATCCAGCCGCTCCCAAAATCAGCGAAACCGCATGGACTGCTTTGCGATTGATTTCCCGCTGGCTGGTGGCCAAGACTAAAAGCAAGGCCACAATCATGGAGATAAGGCCATAAGTTCCCATGTAACCTCCGGCACTGGATGCCGCACTTTTGTAGGCAGAATCGGCCTGGCAATAAGCAGTTTTACCGGCTTCGGTCAGCAAATCAAAATCTTCCTTGGAAGGGGAGGAAGCAGAAAAAACGTGTTCGGTAAGGGCAGGCGTGGCCATACTCCACATGGTAAAAAAGGCAAACCAGGAAAAAAACTGGACAACGCCAAGTTGCTTCATGGTCAGGGGCATGGCTTTGATGCTATTGATGATCTCTGAGACCCCGTGGGCGAATCCTTTGGAGGCAGCTTTTTCTTTTTCAAAGGCTTCCATATTTTCAGGTGGATATTCTTTTGTGGTTAAAATGGTATACAGGATAGAAAGAAAAAACACAATACCGCCGATATAAAAGGCATATTTGACGGCAGGATCTACGGCTCCTCCTAGCCCTGATTTTTCCAGCCCTTCTATGCAGGAAAGTCCGGCCTGTTGGTTTACTCCAATAACATCAGAAATAAACCAGGGAAGATTACTGGCAACATAAGTTCCAATTCCAATGATTAAGGTTTGCATGACGAACCCGTAGGAGCGTTGTGATTCTGGTAATTTATCCGCTACCAAAGCGCGGAAGGGTTCCATGCTTATATTTATAGAAACATCAAGTATCAACAACATACCTACGGCAAACCAAAGGGCAGGAGAGTTGGGAACTACAAACAAGGCCAGAGATGCCAAAATAGCACCAATGAAAAAATACGGTCGCCGCCTTCCATAAGTTGGATGCCAGGTTCGATCACTGAGATATCCTATTATGGGTTGAATAATCAAACCTGCCAGCGGTGCCATGATCCACATGAGCGGAATGTCTTCTTTGTGTGCTCCAAGCGATTGGAATATACTCGACATAAATCCACCTTGCAATGCAAACCCAAATTGTATCCCTAAAAACCCAAAACTCATATTCCAAATATCCCAAAAATTGAGTCGGGGTAATTCATTATTATTAGAAGCGTTTGTTGGTTGTTCCATTGTTTTTTTATTAATATAAAAAGTTCAATATAAAATTTAAGCGCAAGTATCAAGTTCAAGCAGGAAGAAATTTTTTATGAAATAAAAAATTTCTTCATCGTACCTTGATAGTCATTTGATCTTGATTCTTGCACTTGATCTTGAACTTGATACTTGTACTTGAATACTACTTTTTATAATCTACAGATTTATTAATTCTTTCATATACTTTATATTCCCATGGTTTTAGTGAAAATATACCTCTATTATCCTTGAACGTTTTTTCTTTTTCATTATCTGCAAAAATGTCTTTCCAAAAGCCACTGAGGTCAGATTCAGAAATAAAAACCCTTTGGTCTTTGTCAGATAAGTTGACCACGACCAGTACTTTATCTTCTCCTTTTTTTCTTAAAAAACTATATATTTTTAAATCAAAACTGTTTTTCACCACCTCAAATTCACCACCGTTTCTTCCATTCCATAGAGCGGGGTTGCGATGTTTTAAATCAAACAAACGCTTGTAAAAATCTGTATATTCGTAATTTCCCCATTTGATAGCGTCCTTCTCAAAAAACTCCAGACGTTTTTTCATGGCGGATTCCATCCCATTGTAAAGAAGAGGCGTCCCCTCAAAAGTAGCAGCGAGAACCGCAAAGGTTTTATGGCCAGCACCCATACGCTCAAAGACTGTTCCGTTCCAGGAATTTTCATCGTGGTTAGAGGTAAACATCATGGGGTAAACACCTTGTAAAAAACTGTGCTCTCTGTCCCAGCGATAGCGATCCAGATCCACTGCATTTTTCTTTCCTTTTGCGAGATCGTTCATCAGGTGATGAAATTTCCAGCCATAATAAACATCAAATCCAGCTTCATGAAGGGGAGGTTCTTCCGCTTCTGCCAGCATAAACATCGTTTTAATATTATCTAAAGTACTTATAGCATTTTTCCAAAAATCAACTGGAACACTCCCGGCCACATCGCACCGGAATCCATCAATATCACATTCTTTCACCCAAAAACTCATAGCATCGATCATCGCTGCCCGCATATCTGCGTTGTCGTAATTTAGATCAGCTACATCTGTCCAGCCGATAGATTTTCCATCCTCATTCAGCGGGTCTGTGATTTTTCCATCCACCTGTGTGTACCACTCGGGATGTTCCGTTACCCAGAGATTATCCCAGCCGGTGTGGTTGGGCACCCAGTCGATGATGGCATACATTCCGTTTTTGTGTATATTAGAAACAAGTGACTTGAAGTCTTCCAGTGTCCCGTAGTCCGGGTTTGTTTTTTTATAATCGGCTACGGCGTAAGGAGAACCTATTCCGCCTTTTCGTTTTATTTTACTGATAGGATGTATTGGCATAAACCATATAATATCAATGCCCATTTCTTTGAGTCTGGGCAATTCGCTTTCTACGGCTTTGAATGTTCCTTCTTTGGAAAATTGTCTTGTATTCAGTTCGTAAATCGTAGCATTTTTTGCCCAGCCCGGAATTGGATTGTTATCAGAAGAAATAGTAGAATAATCTATATTTTTTTCTTCTTTTTTTGTGGTTGTTGTTTCGTCTGCTTTTGGGGTGGAATTATTTGTACAGCCAAAAAGCAATAGGGTGAAGAATAATGGTAAAATGTATTTCATGGTTTTATTTTTATATGAATTATTTTTTTGTTTTAAATAGAACAAGTTAAAAACTTGTTGACTCCGTTAGACAGGCGTAGGCCGCGCCTACGCCACAACGCTCGTGCAGGTTTAAAACCTGCATAAAAATATCAAAAAGGTTACTACAAGTTAAAAACTTGTTGGCGCGTTTCGGATTAGGCACAGCCTAATCCAGTCGTAGTTTTGGCTTTTATTGCGTCAAAATCTCAAACCCATACTTCGGAATATCAATCGTCAGTTTTTGCCCTTCCTTATTCACCCTACCGTCAAAGTTAGTTTTTAATTGGGTTTTACTAAAGCGTTCCGGCAATTGACAAACTATAGAAGCATCTGTTTTACCTTTATTAAACGCAACTACCGCTAACTGATCAAAATAAGGTCTGGCAAATGCCATCACATCTTTATCTATATGTAAAATTTCAAAGTCACCGTAAATAAGGGGCAAACTATTCCTGCGAATAGAAGTCATTTTCACCGCTTTGTCAAAAGTAGCCCGTTCCAAGTCGCTCCAACCTTCAAAGCGCATCATCCGGCGATTGTCCGGATCATTGGCTCCGGGCATTCCGATTTCATCCCCGTAAAAAATAACCGGTACTCCGGGCAAGGTCATCATCAAGGCCGTCATCGAACTCAACTTGGAATAACCACTTGGATCGCCCACGCCGACTTTTCTATTCCATCCTGCTTCCCGATCATTTTCTCCAAATTTTAAATCTCCACCAGCATAGGAAATGAAACGCGGCTGATCGTGGTTGCCCGTCATGTTGCCCATTGTATGATGAAAACCATAATAAGTAAAAGTTTCATCTAAAGAATTGGCTAGTTTTTCAAAAGAACGATCTTCATTCAGAAAAACATCTCTTGAATCAAAATATATATTAAAATCAAATTGAGAATCCAACATTCCTGTTCCGATATAACTGGCAATGAGATCCCGGCTGCCATAAGTTTCTCCAATTTGGTAAAGAGATTTATTTTGTGGAATCATGACTTCCTCCTTGAGCTTTCGCGTGAGTGTTCGCCAAAAAGCCTCTGGGATGTGCTTGGTCGCATCGTGGCGGAAACCATCCAGATTGTACTTTTTGATCCAGTACATTGTCGAGTCCGTTTGCAAATCAATCATTTTTGGATCGCTCAAATCCAGGGAGGGAATAAAAGTATCAAACCAGGTCGTCAGTCTTTGCTCTTCCCAAATCCGAATATTTTTTCGACCTCCGGGAAGGTCGAGCCGGGTGACGGCATCTGGATTATTTTTATATATGGGATGCTGAATATGAACGTGATTGCAAACATAGTCTAATAAAATATTTATATCATTTCCATGTGCAGCATCGACCATTCCCTTCATTTCTGCCTCTGTTCCAAAGCGGTGATCGACCTTGCTGGACGACACGGGCCAGTAGCCGTGGTAACCTGTGTAGTACCGTTTGGGTTCGGGATATTCCTGGAAGGCTTCGAGTGGATTTTGGGTAATGGGAGATAACCAAATCGCATTTATATTTAATTTTTTAAAATAACCATCTTTTATCTTTTTGGTGATTCCAGCCAGATCGCCGCCCTGATAATTAGCCTGAGGTTGGACTCGTTTATCCACAACTGGGTCATCATTTTTTTCATTGCCATTGTGGAAACGATCCACCAGGGTGAAATACATGATCTGTGCTTCTTTGTCGGCACGGGTAATTGTTTTTGTAGTAGAAAGCGGCTTCCCATTTTCAAGCGGAATCATCAAATCATTACCAACACCTACTTCATTATAGCTATAAATTCTTATATGTGATCTTTTTTTGTCTTTAGCTTCGGGTGGAATATCTACTTCAATTTGAGCATTGGCCAAAAAGCGGGAAGGCACGCGGTAATTTTCCCAAAAGGTAAAAATTTCCGTTGGGCGATTTTTGTAACCTATAATAACAGAATTGGATTTTTGTTCTTTTGTAAACAATCCCGGCAGGCGTTTAGGATCAGGTTTTTGTAGCTCCAACAAGGAATTCATCCCGCCACTTCCATTACTGACTTTTGTTTCGTTGGCTGGGTCGAGCATATCTTTTCCATCCACCACAAACAAATATTGGTACCTTCCGGGACTCAATGAAAAATCATACATCCAGGTATCGCCGTTTTTTTGCATGATAGCAGTAGCCGGATTCCAGGCATTCATTTCTCCTTTAATTTGAACTTTTTTATATCCGTTATCTTTTAATGTGATTTGCGCAGTGCGTTTGTTAGAGGTGACCATTAGGATAGAATAGGGGAGTCCTTCTATATATATGTTTAATTCCGATAATGGTTCCGCAAATCCCTTGTTTTCAATGGTCAGTTTTTTTTTGTCAGGTGACAATTCAAAAGCCATTCCATCCGCTACAAAAACCGAATCGATCCGGGAGACATCCATGAAATAATCTTCGAGGAGAATTTCTGTTTTATTGTAATTCAATTTTACAGGTGTTCCGTAATTGATGAGTTCGGCTTTATCGTGAACCATTTTCGGGAGATCATTGGGTTCATCTTTGTCAGAAGAACAAGCCATAAAGCCAATTATAAAAAACAGAAATAAAAGACGTGTTTTCATAGTGAATTCATATTGATACGAAAAAAGGTAAATTTAGGCCAGAGCATCTCCGGGGATAGCTTCTGCTTTTATTGTTTCATTAGCCTTTATTGCATAGTTTTTATTATATAATAAAATATCAACTTGCTTGTCAGATTCATTGGAAATATATACTTTATTTTCTTTGACTTCTATTTTTAAAATACTTCCTCTAAAGCGAATTTTAAAAGCATAACCCGTCCAATTTTCCGGAATAAACGGGGCGAAAGAAACCTGCCCATTGCTTACCCGCATTCCCCCAAATCCCTTCACAACGGCCAACCAACTTCCGGCCATACTCGTGATATGCAAACCATCTTCTGTGTCATTATTGTAGTCATCCAAATCCAGTCGGGAAGTTCTCAGATAGAATTGATAGGCGCGTTTTTTATCTCCAATTTTAGAAGCAATCACGGCATGAATACAAGGAGACAAGGATGATTCGTGAACAGTTCGCGGCTCATAAAAGTCGTAATTTTTGCGGATGGTTTCTCTGTCAAAATGATCCTCAAAAAAGTACATTCCCTGTAAAACATCTCCTTGCTTGATGAAGCAGGAGCGCAAAATTCTATCCCAGGACCAGTTTTGCCAAATTGGTATTTGATCTTCTGGTATATCTTTTGCCATAATTTGTTCCTTGTCCAGATAATTGTCCTGTTGCAGAAAAATGCCCAGTTCTTCACTCTTTGGATAATACATATTTGAAATAATATCTCTCCATCTTTCGGTTTCTTCAGCTTCTGCAAAGTTTGTTTTATTTGAAAATTCCGTATATTTTTCAGAAAAATTTGTTTTAACCCAATCCAGAGATTCCAGCGTATATTTTAAGCACCAGGTAGCAATATAGTTGGTGTACCAATTGTTATCTACATTATTTTCATATTCGTTTGGGCCTGTTACGCCAAGCATAACGTATTTGTTTTTATGTGTAGAAAACGTAATACGTTGGGACCAAAAGCGGCTGATACCAAGGAGGACTTCCAGTCCGTATTCTGCGAGATAATTTTTATCTCCGGTATAGCGAATGTAGTCAAAAATTCCGTAGGCGATGGCTCCGTTTCGATGAATTTCCTCGAAGGTGATTTCCCATTCATTATGGCATTCCTCGCCGTTCATCGTCACCATTGGATACAAGGCTGCGCCACGGGAAAAGCCCAGTTTTTCAGCGTTTTCAATGGCTTTTTGCAGATGTTTGTAGCGATAAACCAAAAGTTGGCGGCCTACTTTTTCCTCAGAAGTTGCCAGGTAAAACGGCAGGCAATACGCCTCCGTATCCCAGTAAGTGCTTCCGCCGTATTTTTCTCCGGTGAAACCTTTCGGGCCTATGTTGAGCCGTTCGTCTGTTCCGGTATACGTTTGATATAAATGAAAAATATTAAACCGAATACCTTGTTGTGCCGCTACGTCTCCCTCAATTTGAATATCGCTTTCTGCCCATTTTTTTTCCCAGGCTTCTGCTTGATCCGATAAAATTTTATCGTATCCTTTTTCTTTTGCTTTATTTAAATATTGCATACAGTTTTCTACAATATTTTCTTCTGAATAATTTAGGGAAGTCAAATTGCAGCAATATTTATTGAGTGTAATTGCCTGGCCTTCTTCTGCATTTAACGTAATTCTATGGCCGATGTATTTTTCTTTTTCCTGGTGATCAATGATAGAATCTATTGGCGTATCTCCTTTGAAAATTTCATATATCATTCCAGATGTTGCAACAAATTTGGTTTTTTTAGTGACGGCAGTGACCCAGCCGATATTGTTGTCATTCCCTTTGTTTTTTTCCTCCCAGAATTTTTCATCGTAATTTGAATCCTTGTTCACTACATCAAAATCAATAAAAGGAGTCAGGGAAATTTCCCCGGAGAAATTTAAAGGTTTTATTGAAAACTGAATTGTACCTATATATTCTTCTACAATACTACACAAGCGTTTTGTTTCTACCTGTACTTGTTTCCCATCCGAAAACTCTGCAGTGAAAGAACGGGATAGATAGCCTTCTTTCATATTTAAAATTCTAATAAAATTAGAAACTTTACATGTATTTAAATCTAATTCATGGTTGTCAATTTCTACCCGAATGCCAATCCAGTTGGCAGCATTTAAAACTTTGGCAAAGTACTCCGGGTAACCGTTTTTCCACCAACCCACTTTTGTTTTATCCGGATAATAAACACCAGCAAGATAACTTCCCTGAAGTGTTTTTCCCGTAAACGTTTCCTCAAAATTTCCCCTCAACCCAAATCGACCATTCCCAAGGCTAAACAGACTTTCCGAAATTTCATTATACTCCGGACGAAATCCCTCCTCGATAATTTTCCAGGGATCGTGTTTTATATAATTTTTCATTTAATAATTGCTTGTTGTATTTTTATGATAATATTGGTTAAAGTAATATTTTTAAAGTCATTAATAACTATATGTGCTTCTTTCAAAATTTCAGGTGCACCAATTCCAACCGCATAAAATCCTCCGGAAATAGCTGCTTGTACCCCCTTGAGAGAATCTTCAAAAACAATCGTTTCCGATGGCGACACATTTAAACCTTTCGCTCCATTCAAAAATACTTCGGGATCGGGTTTGCCATTTATAAAACCATTGCCATCCACAATAAATTCAAACCGATCAATCAAGCCCGTTTTTTTCAAAATCATGCGCGCATTTTTACTGGCAGAACCAAGCGCGATTTTGTAGCCAGCCTTCTCTGCCTGATCCAAAATGGAAACTACACCCGGCAAAATTTCAGAAGCATCCATATTGGTAATTAGTGTTTTATAATGCTCGTTTTTGTCGTGCGCCAATTGTTTTTTTTCAGCCTCAGTTTTTGAGATATTCCCTTTGTCAAGAATGTAATTGAGGGAATCCATTCGACCCACACCCTTGAGTTGTTCATTATCGTGCTCATCAAAAGAAACCCCAAGATTTTCGGCGGTTTGTTTCCAGGCTTGAAAGTGATAACCAGCGGTATCCACAATCACACCATCCAGATCAAATATACAGGCAGTTATTTTCATAGGTTTTATTTGCTTATCGTCAAATATACACTTACGGCCTTAAAAATTTGAAAACTGGATGGGATTTTTTTGAGAATGAAGATAATTTTTTGCCGGAGGTATATAAGGAGTTTTATATATAAAAAAAGGCCATTGCTACAAGCAATGACCTTAAAAATTCTTTTGACAATATCATTCGATGTCTGTAAAACATCATTATGAGAAATAGATAATGTCCAAACAGTACTTTTAAAAATATCTTGCGTTATTTCCCTCAACCCTAGCTGGAGCTAAGCTTTTCCGAAAATGCTTTATCTATTTTCAAGATTACAATTTGGCTGTTATAAAAAACTTTCCGCGATAATGTTTATTATAAAATAATCTTCTTAGAAAATACTTTTCCGTTTTTTCTGGCCATAAGGACAAAAGTTCCCCTAGAACCTAAGTGATTCAACTCTAATCTTGTGTCGGTAGTTATTTTATTTAATACGATTTTTCCTTCTATTGAAAATAAAGTTATGTTTTTTTCTTCATTATCTGAAAATATAATTGTTTTGGAGTGAAAATCCTGCCAGAAAATATCTCCTTCTCCCTCCGAAGCTAAAGTCACAACTTTAGAATATTCAAATTCTCCGCTGGTATCTACCATTTTTAGTCGATAGAAATTTTTACCGTCGGCTGGATTTTTATCTATGAAAGAATAGGATTTTGGTTCCAGCGAAAATCCCGCAGCAGCAACCTGACCAATCTTTTCAAAACGATTTCCATCTGTAGATTTTTCAATATCAAAATAACGGCTGTTGGTTTCAGACGCAGTCTTCCAATTCAATTCTGCTATTCCTTCTTCTATAAATCCATCAAAGGATAATAATTCCACAGGGAGATTCCAAAAGGCGCAAAGCCCACCGGAAGAAGGCAAGACATTTCTGCAATTTCTATAATAATTTGTAGCATCCTTTGGCTTGGCTTCTACACAATAGGTGCCGGGCAAGAGGTTATTAGCAGTCGCATTTAGGGTAGAATAATATCCATCACCATCCCAAACGGGAGCATTAAATCCAGATATAACTTCAGTTCCACCCGGAAATTGATAAATCGTCCAAAAAGTGGTATCGTGGTTTTCAGCAGTATTATCCGCACCATTAAAGTTGACATACCCATTCGCTGTAGAACAATCCGTGGCATCGGATTGGTTACTGGCATAATCGTAATAATTATCCGTAGTCCAGGCCCACCCAATTGCTGAGCATCCGTCCGGATCAGTCATCGTTATTTTATAAATACCAGAAGTCATTCCACTATAGTAACTGGAAGTTCCACTTAGAGTTTCTGTGGAGGTATAACTTCCACCAATTTCCTGTTCAATCACAACGGTTTCATTTCCGCTATAATTAGGATAAGCCACCCAGATTCCGGTATTCCCTCCGTCAGAATATTCAACATAAGGGCCACAACTTCCTGTTAAGTATAAGGTTTCTTCGCTTTGAATATTGAAAAAAAGCAATAAGGTTACAACTAAAAAAATATAATTTTTCATCATATAAGAGAGTTAAAAGAATTATAAAAAATGATATGAGTTAGGTGTGTTTACGGAGTGATTTAACTAAAGTTTCATTCTTGTGTCTCGATTTGGAAACTTATTTGGTTGGAATGGATTAAAAAAATAAAGGGATAAAACCTATTTTTGTAGTAAAACTTATTTAAAATGACAAAAGGACCAAAGGCACTACAAAAGGAGATCACTGAAGGGATTCAAAAGCAAAGGGATTTTTTTCAAAGTGGCAAAACGCGTTCCTATGAATTTAGGAAAACGCAATTGAAAAAAATGCAAACAGCTATCGAAGCATTTGACGGAAAAATCAAGGAAGCATTATATAAAGATTTGCGGAAATCTGAGACAGAAGCCCATCTCGTTGAAACGGGTTTTGTGTTGAATGAGGTAAAGGATACGATTAAGAATCTGGCGGGCTGGATGAAGCCGCGCCGGGTGAAAACGACCTTGTTTCACGATGTGGGTTCTAGTGCGATCATCCCGGAACCTTACGGAAATGTCCTTATTATTTCGCCATGGAACTATCCTTTCCAGTTACTCATCGCACCCGCACTTGGAGCAATGGCCGCAGGCAACACTATTGTTTTAAAACCTTCGGAACTGGCACCGCACACTTCAAAAGTGATAAAAGATATGATTTCCAAATATTTTTCTCCGGAATATATTACTGTGGTGGAAGGCGGCATTCCTGAAACTTCTGCCTTGTTAAATGAAAAATTTGATTATATATTTTATACGGGAAGTACGCATGTAGGTAGAATTATTTATCAGGCTGCGGCTAAGCATCTCACGCCCGTTACTTTAGAATTGGGCGGTAAAAGTCCGTGTATAGTGGATGAAAATACAAATTTGAAACTAACGGCCAAGCGCATTGCCTGGGGCAAACTCATCAATGCCGGGCAAACCTGTGTGGCGCCGGATTATATTTTAATACAAAAAAATATCAAGGAGGAATTTATAAATTTAGTAAAAAAATATTGGATAGAATTTTATGGGAATAAACCGGAAGACAGCGAGGACTATTGCCGGATCATTTCCGAAAGGCATTTTGATCGCCTGGTAAATCTAATGGAAACCAGCGGCACCATCGTCCACGGCGGAGAAATAGCCAAAGAAGACTTATATATTTCTCCTACATTATTAGACGAAGTTTCTCCGGATGACTCCGTGATGCAGGAAGAAATTTTTGGTCCGATACTCCCGGTTTTGGCTTTTGATAAAACGGAGGAGGCCATTCAGTTTGTCAATAATCGTCCCAAACCATTAGCCTTATATGTTTTTTCTGAATCTAATGGGTTTGTCAATCAAGTTTTGGAAAACACATCCTCAGGCGGTGTAACGGTAAATGATACGATTATGCACATTGCCAATCCGCATTTGCCATTTGGCGGAGTGGGAGAGAGCGGCATCGGAGCTTATCACCATCAGGCGAGCTTTGATACTTTTTCCCATTTAAAAAGTGTTTTGAAGAAAGGATTTCGGGTAGAATTGCCTTATCGGTATGCACCTTTCGCCAAAAATTCTGCTACGCTAAAATTTTTAGCCAAGTGGTTGAATTAAAAACCAAAAATTTTTCAGATTTGTGGAACTTATTTATCTTTGCGGTTCGTTGTTATAAAGTAGTTATAAAACGACAATAACCTGGTGGTTGTAGCTCAGTTGGTTAGAGCGCCGGATTGTGGTTCCGGAGGTCGTGGGTTCGACCCCCATCATCCACCCAAGTTTGCCTGATTTTGGCCCTTTTTGCCGAAATCAGGCTTCTTTTTGCCCCCTTTCAACCCTTTTTCGCTCCTTTGACTCCCGTCTGGTTAATTAAAATTATTAAAACGCCAAAAGGCTGAGAATAGTGTTTTTAGGAAATAGGGTAATTGTTCTAAAATAAAAAAGGTGTTGCGAAAAAGTCTCGCAACACCTTTTTATAATTGATAGTTAAAAATTCTATTTGTTCTCCTCAGAATAATCATCAGCTACTTCCTCTACATCTATTTCATCTGCCTTAATTTCTACATTAGAATCTGTATGGCAGGTTTCCATTTTATGAAACATAAGTAGTGACTTTTGTCTTGCAGATTTGTCAACCATATTTTTGGCCGTTTTGTCCAATATTTTTGACGAAAGGTTTTTCTCGCACAAAGTAATAACCGCATCGTGTCGATCCAGATAGAAAAGAATATTGGTTAAATTTTGGAAAGCGGCTCTTTTCATTTTTTTCTGCTTCCGATCATTGTCCGGAATATCATCTACGATACCTGAAAAATATTTTATAATGGCATCAAACTTGGCCTGATTATCATCAATGGATTTATTATATTTGAATGCTTTAAATAAAGTCTCGGTAGCCTGGCACGCATCATTCCATTTTTTGTACTGGTCGTGTTTTGAGCTTTTCATGGTTTTCATCCAAATTCTGCTATTTACAGGAGAATAACCATATTTTTTATTCAAAACGCTAACAGCATTTCTGTAAGCTCTGTTGGGATAGGCATCTCTAAAAGATTGTAATTTAGGTAGTTGTTTGTCCCGGTATTCTTTTAATGCTGCCGAAGCGGATCGATGTTTTCCTGTCTTTACACTTTTCGAAACATCTACGCTAACGGTTTCTACTAAACTGAGTTCTTCTCCGTCTAATCCGGCATCTTCACCAATATCACTTTCTTCTGCCTCCGTAATATCCTCAGAAGATAAGAATGGATTATCTTCTAAATCTTTTTTCTTTGCTTTTGCACTTTCTTCTCGTTTTTGTTCTGATTTGGATTTCTTCTTCTTTTTATTTTCATATACAAACGGATTACTTATTCCGTAAATATACAAGGTTCCTTTTCCAGTAGCAGTGGCACTATAAGTATACTCCGTCCAGGATTCAGTTACCTTTCCCTCTTTATTTTTTTTTGTTTTCTTTTGGCTGTCTCTTTGAGGAGAACCATAACTAAATCCATAAATACTAACCACTCCTTTTAAATTTGGATTCGAAGCATCTCGTTTCCATCCAAATATTCTGTTTTGTTGTACATCGACATTTGTAGAATAAGCTCCTTTTTTATAAAAGGCATAAGTTCGATCTTCTGGCTCAATATAATTTAATGGAAGACGCGTTTTTTGAACAGTCACTCGCTTACTTTTAAATTTTGCCTTTTGGGCTACAATTGTATCGCTCATTAATAAAAGGCAACCCAATAAACATAGGTATAATTTTAATTTTTTCATAATGTTTTTTGATGTATTAAATAAAATTATTTTTAAAAAGATGTAAAAATTAACTTGTTATATTTTAAATGGCAAAGTTAATTTAACAATATGGATTTTCAAAAAATAATACATTATTTTATAGTAACTATTGACATATTTCATTTTAGATTAATGTGTAAAACCTCTTATTTGAATGGGTTAATAGTTAATCAAACTAAATCGTATAAATAAATGTACTTGTTGTTTGGCATTCTGGAGAGCGGGTTTTCGTAAGGCAAGTCGCCTGACGATAAATGTCTGGGCTTTGCCTGACGGGGCGAAATACGCCTTGTCAGGTGTCTCGCCCACAAGAAACAACGAAGCCAGGATAATAAAATTAAACCCCCGAAAATTATCGTCGGTTTAAATTGACTACTTGCTTTATCTGGGTATTGCAGGAAGGAAAGAGTTATTAATCCTCTACTTAACACAAAATTTACTCCCTTGCCGGAACTTTTATCCCATCCTGAGCGTATTATGATGATAAATCCAAAAAAAGGGACATTTTCAGAATTTTATTTCAAAAATAAATCTACATTTGCGCCTTTTTAAAATTTTATTTTAAACGACTTAAACTTATTGCTCATGATGGCCTTATTTTTTGCTGTGCTGGCCTCCTTGTTTTCCGTGGTCAATCCACTGGGAGCGGTGCCGGTTTTTCTGGCTATGACACCGGGGTATTCCAACCTCGAAAGACGCAAAATAGCCTTACACACAAGTATTTATTTTGTATTAATCTTATTGAGTTTCTTTTTGGCCGGAACCGCTATTCTTGGTTTCTTTGGGATTAGTCTGGATGCGATGCGAATTGCCGGTGGGCTGGTCATCTTAAGTTCCGGTTATGCCTTACTGAATGGCAAATTTGAACAAAAAAGAGTTCCTGACAAGGTAAAAAAAGAAGCCTTGCAAAAAGAAGATATATCTTTTTCTCCTATGGCAATGCCTTTGCTCGCAGGGCCGGGTTCTATTTCCTTGTTGATAGCGCTATTTGCAGAAAATGAGCTGTGGACGGAAAGAGGATTGATCATGGGTGTTATACTCACAACAGGCCTGATTGTTTTTGGTATATTAGCACTTGCTCCCAGTTTGTTTAAAATTCTTGGACAGGGTGGACTGAGAGCTATTTCCCGAATCATGGGGTTTTTGGTTATGGCTATTGCCATCCAATACATAATCATGGGAATTGTTTCTTTGGTAGAAACATTAAGTCTGACTTAGGAATGTTTAGTTCATGTTTAAATAATCTTATTGTACATGGTGTACTAAACATATTCTAATAAAGTATTTATAGCCTTAAGTTAGTGTATTTTTTACACAATGGTATGGGGAGTCGGGAAAAGACCTTATCTTAGAGCTTGTATAATAACTACAAATATGATAATCATAACGGATAGTGGTTCTACAAAAGCAGACTGGATGGTTTGTCCCGGAGAAGGGGAGGATTTTGTTTTAAAAACACGAGGATATAACCCTTTTTACTTTTCTGCTGAAGAAATCAAAACCGACTTGTTGGCATCAGATATTACAACACTGGACAGAAAACAGGTTTCACATATATTTTTTTATGGATCGGGTTGTTCTGATGAACAACGCAATCAGATCCTAAAGCAGGCTCTTGAAGATATTTTTCCCAATTCAATTGTTGCCGTTAGTCATGATTTGCTGGCAGCAGCACGGGCAACTTGTGGGCAAGAGCCAGGTGTGGCTTGTATTCTGGGTACCGGGTCAAATTCATGCGCTTATGACGGTCAGAAAATCACAAAAAATATTCCCTCCCTTGGCTTTATGGTAGGAGATGAAGGAAGTGGTTCTTATTTGGGAAAGCATTTGGTTCGAGGTTATTTCTATGAAGAAATGCCACCACATATTCGGGACTTGTTTAGAAAGGAATACAAAAATTTAAATAAATCTGATTTTCTAACAAGAGTACACGGACCTAACCCAAATGTATATCTGGCTTCTTTTTCTAAGTTTTTATCCAAAAATAAGCAAGACCCATATATTCGACAAATTGTATATAAATGCTTTGAAGATTTTTTTAGGTCGCAGGTTCAAAAATATAAGGCTTACATGCAGGTGCCAGTTCATTTTGTAGGTTCCGTTGCCTTTCATTTTGAAGATATTTTACAACAACTTGCAGCTGAAAAACATTTTAAAATAGGAAAAATATTAAAAAAACCAATTGGCAATTTGGCCATGTTTCACAAGAATCAGATCAAGGAAAATTATACCATATAAAAATAAAATCATGTCAAAAGATATCAAAACGATTGCTGTTTTTACCTCTGGTGGAGATGCGCCGGGGATGAACGCCTGTGTGAGAGCCGTCGTGCGGACTGCTCGTTATCATAAATTGATGATCTACGGAATAAAAAATGGGTATGAAGGAATGATAAAGGGAGAGCTGGAACCTCTGTTTAATGAGTCAGTAGCCAATATCATTCATAGAGGAGGCACCATCTTGAGGACGGCCAGGAGTGAGGAATTCCGTACCAAAGAAGGGAGAAAAAAAGCAGCAGATCAACTTCATGCCTATGATATAGACGGAGTAATTGCCATCGGCGGAAACGGAACATTTACCGGGGCAAATATTTTTTATAAAGAACATGGGATTCCATTTGTCGGGGTGCCTGGTACAATTGATAATGACTTGTTTGGAACGGATTATACCATCGGGTTTGACACTGCTGTCAATACAGCAATTGAAGCTATTGATAAAATCCGCGACACCGCAGATTCGCATAACCGTTTGTTTTTTATTGAAGTCATGGGCAGAGATGCAGGTTATATCGCTCTGAATTCTGGAATAGGAAGTGGAGCCGGTAATATTCTTTTGCCAGAAACCAATACGACTGTTGAGGAATTAATTGAGGTATTGGATAAAGGAGCTAAGCGCAAAAAATTGTTCAATATTGTCATCGTGGCCGAAGGAAATAAAAACGGAAATGCCTTTGATATCGCCAAGGCGGTTAATAAAAAATTCAAACACTACGATACCCGGGTAACTAATCTTGGACATATCCAAAGAGGCGGGTCTCCAACCTGTCATGATAGGGTACTGGCCAGCCGGCTTGGATATGCAGCAGTAGAAGGACTGCTTGGTGGGAAGGAAAATACCATGGTTGGTGTGGTCAACGATAAGCTGGAATACACGGACCTGGCCGTTGCCATAAAAAAACATAAACCACTGGGAGACGACCTTATTAAGTTATCCCGAATTTTGTCCAGTTAAAATTGTCAAACTTTGCGGTTGAGTAGAATCCAGTTTCCGCCTACATCCAAATACATTCCATTTTTAAAAATTTTTATAAAATTGTTATTATAAAAGTTTTTGGTCTTTCCAATATCGGAAGGGGTATTTGCCAGTCGATTGTATAATAATAATCCATTTGGGGTCAATAACTCTTTTACCTTAGATAAAAATTCCAAAGACTCAAATGCTTCCGGGATGATATCGTCTATAAATATGTCCAATGCAATCATATCAAATTTTCTGTTGCATTGAAAGGTGTAAGCCTCCGCATCTGTTGTGTAATATTCAAAAGTGGAGTTGAGATCCCCTAAAACGTATTTATTCGCAAGATATACGACAGATTCATCTTTTTCTATGCCTACATAGTGATAATTTGTATTAAAATTTTTCTCCAGCATATAAGGAATACTCCCCATACCCAAACCAAGCAACAGGACATTTTTTATATTATAATTTTGAATTTTAATTTTTTGAAAAGCCCTGAAAAAATTGGAATACAAATTTCCATGAGAATAAATCGCATTAGCAGTGTGAAGTTGGTATTGACCATTGACAAGAGAAACATGCAAAACCTCGCTAACCTCACTGTCCAGCGTTTCTATATGAAATTCATAAATATGACTTAGCCATTTTTTCCAGAGTGGTGGTTGCATGAAAATTAAGTAGTAGGTGTTCTTTCCCAATGTCTATACTGGGCTGTATATTCAAAAATAGTTTCCAAAATGGCCCTTTCATTTTCATCAAAAGACTTGGATCGTCGCATCATGACCCGTTCAGCCACCTCAAAAGCTTTGCGGGTTTGATAAGTGGTGAACCCCGAATGTCCGCCCCAGGAAAAGGAAGGAACAAAGTTGCGTGGGAAACCTGATCCAAAAATATTGGCAAAAACCCCCACAACCGTTCCAGTATTAAACATTGTATTGATACCACACTTGGAATGATCGCCCATGATAAGGCCACAAAACTGAAGCCCTGTTTTTTTGAATCCCTCCTTTGGATAGTTCCAAACTTTTACCTCCGCATAGTTGTTTTTTAAATTTGAATTATTGGTATCCGCTCCAAGGTTGCACCATTCACCCAATACCGAATTACCTAAATAACCATCGTGGGCTTTACTGGAATAACCCTGCAAAACGGAATTGCTCACTTCACCACCAACTTTACAATGAGGTCCCAAAGTAGTCCCTTTATAAATTTTAGCTCCCATTTTAAGCACAGCGTTTTCACACATGGCAAAGGGTCCCCGAATAAGGCTTCCCTCCATAATCAATGCGTTTTTTCCAATATAAATTGGACCATCTGTGGCATTCAAACAAGCCATTTCTACCTGCGCACCTTCTTCAATAAAAATGCGATCAGGGCGAATAGCCCGATTGGTCTGTGAAAGAGATTGACTGGTTTTATTTTTTGTAAGCCATTTAAAGTCAGATTCAATTGCTACAGCATTATTAGAAAAAATATCCCATGGATATTTGATTGTAGTATATGATTTATAATATTTTTGGTTGACTTTGTGTACATTAGAAGGATGAAAAGCAGCCGTTTGAGTAGCGTTCATTCTGGCTGCAATGATTTGATTTTCATTGCCCAAAATTTCTCCCGGCTGCAATAACTGAACAGCACTTACTAAATCCTCATTGGGTAATATATGCCCATTAATAAGTATATTGTCTTCTTTTATGTGAAGAGGAAATTTAGCCTGCAAAAAATCTTTCGTCAGGGTAGCTGTGGATACCTTCAAAAGATATTCCCATTTTTGTCGTATAGTTAAAATTCCTATGCGCAATTCGCAAACCGGACGAGTGAAAGTCAGGGGAAGCAGATGGTTACTCTCTGCTGAATCGAATAAGATGATATTACTCATTGAAATAATTGGTTTTGCTTGGTCAAATATAAGAAAAGGAATGATTTTCATACCACCGGGGATGAAGCACTTTTTGTACATAAATGCCTTCTGACCGGATTAGGCTGTGCCTAATCCGAAATGCGTCAACAGGTTTATTGAGATTAAATAATTAACCGCCGAAAATAACACTGAATCAATATGCCTAAAACATATATGATTTGTCATCTCGAACGGAGTGAGAG